>JAFQMX010000048.1 GCA_017396125.1 Clostridia bacterium | reverse complement strand
TAATGTATTTCCTAATCGCGCTACTTGAGGACTGCGGATATATGGCACGTGTTTCGGTGGTGCTTGACCCTATATTCAAAAAAGTGGGATTGTCGGGCAAATCCATAATTGCTTTCGTTATCGGAACGGGCTGTGCAATTCCGGGCGTAATGGCTTGCCGTACCATCCGTAACGAAAGAGAGCGCAGAGCAACCGCAATGCTCACTCCGTTTATGCCGTGCGGTGCAAAGCTGCCGGTAATCGCGTTGTTTGCGGGCGCGTTCTTTGGCGATTCGCCGTGGGTGGGAACGATGATGTACTTTGCCGGAATCGCAATCATACTTGGTTGTGCGTTGCTCATTAATCTCCTCACTGGACACAAAAATCGCAAATCGTACTTTATCATTGAACTTCCTGAATACAAGCTTCCTAGCCTTTGGGGCGCGTGCAAATCCATGATTTCCCGTGGCTGGGCGTACATAGTAAAGGCAGGAACTATTATTCTCGTGTGCAACTTTGCCGTACACGTTATGCAAACCTTCGACTGGACATTTAAGGCGGTTGAGGCGAGCGAATCTATTCTCCACGATATCGCAACTCCGTTTGCATTCGTGATTGCGCCTATAATCGGCGTGTGCGCTTGGCAGCTTGCTGCAGCTACGGTTACTGGCTTTATCGCCAAGGAAAACGTAGTCGGAACGTTGGCGGTGTGCTTTGGCATAACCAACCTTATCAATGTTGACGATCTCGTTCTCGTAGACGGCGTGGGCGTAGAGGTTGCAGCCGTGTTTGGAATAACCAAGGTTGCAGCGCTTGCGTTCCTTATGTTTAATCTATTTAGTCCGCCGTGCTTTGCTGCAATTGGTGCAATGAATTCCGAAATCAAGAGCAGAAAGTGGTTGTGGGCAGGAATCGGCTTGCAGTTTGCGGTGGGTTATACCGTGGGCTTTGCGGTGTTCTTCTTTGGAACCTTGTTTACCGGCGGTAGCTTCGGTTCGGCTTGGATGCCAATTTTGGGCTGGGCAATAGTGCTTGCCATCGTGGCAATCATTACCTTTATGGTCATCAAAAAGCAAAAACAGCTCAAATCCGAATATCAGCTTTCCAAAAAGGCGTAAGGAGGCAGTATGGTAGAAATTATTGCAATAGTAGCAATCGTGCTGATAATTGGTGGGGCAATCGGATATATCGTTAAGGCAAAAAAGAGCGGGGTAAAATGTATTGGCTGTCCAAACAGGCGTGACTGCGCAAAAAAAGCGCAGGAAGAATCAGAAAAGACTAAGCTTTGCTGTTGCTGTAAGCACGACGATTGACGTGTAATCGCTTAATTAACGAATAGTAGCATAGTCGCTAATTGTAAAATAACTGGCTATTCAAGTATTAATTAAAACAACAGTGCAAAAGGCGAGCGGCAAAAAATGCACTCGCTTTTGTTGTTTTGGTCGCGAGGCACTTTACAAAAGAGCAAAAGTTGTATATAATTATACTAACGTAGGCGTGAAAAACGCAAAGGGGATTTTTATGAAATACCGTGAGTCCGAAGAAATGTATCTCGAAACGATATTGCTCCTTTCCAAGCAAAAAACAGATATTCACTCTATCGATATTGCTGCGGAACTCAATTTTTCCAAGCCCAGCGTGTCGCGCGCAGTAGGGCTACTAGAAAAAAATGGCTATATTACCCGTAGCGAGTCGGGCGAAATCAGGTTTACTGAGTCGGGACTGAAAAAAGCTACGCATATTTACGAGCGCCACCGCATCATTACTGCGCTGCTTGAGGTAGTGGGCGCGGACAAGGAATTGGCAGAAGAAAATGCTTGCCGTATCGAGCACGTCATTTCGGAGGAAATGTTTGAGATTATGAAAAGCTTTGTGGAAAGCCACAAGAACTGACAAAAAGCAAACGAAATTATCAAAAACAGGCTGTAAATTTTGCAAAAAGCCTGTTTTTTTGTGCCCTTTGCCAACAAATCGCTTGATTTTTGTGGTAATATGTGTTAAAATTGTCTTCGCTTAAATTAAGCGAATTCCTTACTCCCGTTGATTTTCGGGAGTCATAAGTCCACAAGGAGGTGCAAAAAAATGACAAAGTACGAAGTTTTGTACATTTTATCGTCCGGATTAGACGAAGCTGCTATCAACGCTCAGACCGAAAAGTTTGCTGAGCTCGTTAAGACCAGCGGCGGAGAGGTTGAATCGGTTAACAAGTGGGGTCTCAAAAAACTCGCTTACCCTGTCAACTACAAGACCGAAGGATACTATGTGCTTATGAATTTTGCCATCGACGACAATCTTTTCACCAAAGAGCTTGAGCGTCAGATGAGAATCGCGGACGAAGTCGTTAGATTTTTGGTTACGCGTAAAGGTTAGAGGTGACCTATGAATAAATGTATACTTATAGGCAATCTCACTAGAGATCCCGAGCTTACTACTACTGCTTCGGGAGTGTCTCTTTGCAGATTTTCCATCGCCGTAAACAGAGCTTACGCTAATCAAAACGGCGAGAGAGAGGCGGACTTCTTCAATATCGTTACTTGGAGAGGACTGGCGGAAAATTGTAGCAAATATTTATCTAAGGGCCGAAAGGTTGCTATCGTGGGCAATATTCAAAACCGTAGCTATGAGGACAAGGATGGAAACAAGAGATTTTCTACCGATATCGTAGCTGAAGACGTTGAATTCTTGACAGCAATGGGTAGCAGTGATGGAGAAAGACCGTCTGCATCCAAAAAGGTTGATATGGCGCCTGTCGATAACGACGACCTGCCCTTTTAATTTAACAGGAGGTTAATTATGGATAAGAAAGCATCTTATAATAAGAACGCTGAAGGCGACGATAAAATCAAAAAAGTAAGAAGAACCCAAAAGAAAAAGGTTTGTCCTTACTGCGTAGAAAAGGCTAGCGAAATTGATTACAAGGACGTTGCTAAACTCAAGCGCTTCATTACCGAAAAGGGTAAAATTATTCCTAGACGTACTTCCGGAGTTTGCGCAGAACATCAAAGAGCGCTCACTACCGCGATAAAGCGCGCTAGACAGATGGCTTTGCTCCCTTTCAAAGCAGAGTAATCAAATAATTGTTATAAAACAAAATGATCCAAAGCAGAAGTTACAAAAACTTTAAGCCTTAGGCATATTAAATTTTATAACGACAAAAACAAAATAAAAATAAAAAAAGAATCACCATTAATGGTGATTCTTTTTTGTTGATCAGTATTCTGTTTTTCCCAGAAGGTAATCCGTGCTTACGCCAAAAATGTCCGCTATAGACATAAGCATATCAAAACTGCACTCTCTTTCGCCATTTTCCCAATATGAAATCAATCTTACAGAAACGTTTAATTTTTCTGCAAGCTGTATTCTGGTCAAGGCGGACTCTATTCGCAATGAGGACAATCTTTTATGAAATAAATTTTTCATAATTATATTTTAGAACAATTTGTTCCTAAATTGTTGACTTGGAACAAAATGTTCTGTATAATATAGATGTGTCTAGTATGCTAAATAATCTAATTGTTATGCAAAGGAGAAAGGTATGCAAGAGTACGTCAAAGATTTCAACACCCGTCAAATTGTTGGTATTTTGGAACATAAGCCCAATGGCGACGTTTATGCGATTGATTTCAATACCCGTCAAATCCTTGCAATCTATCGCAAAGCATATGACGACACAATCGAGTTTAACACAAGGCAAGTAGTAGCAAAAGGAAACGTAGCAGTGTCCTTTATTTACAACAAAAGGTAAAGGCTACCAAGCTTTTTTATGACTTAAAATAAAAACAAAGGAGAGTAAAGACATGGACTTATTTGGATTTAAGAAAAGAAAAGCCGAAAAAGAAGCAAAACTGGCCGCTCAAAAAGCAGCAGAGGAAGCAGAAAAGATTAGATTGGAAGCAGAAAGAGCAAAAATTGCATATGAAGAAATAAAAAAACTTGGATATGACGAAGCATATGACAACAAAAAGTGGGATTCGCCATATACTTATGATGATATTTATCGCGCTTATGCTAACGATGAGGATTTTTGGGGAGCACCACTTAATAGCATTGTTGATTTCTTTGCTGAATCTCGATATTTTGGTGGCTATGAGAGAAGCAGAATGGACTTAATTGATTTATATAGATGCCACAAGCCACGCCTGTGTTTTGGCGATAGCAACATTTTTGTGGCGCTTATTAAAAACTTTGTTTCTATAAGAGAAAACGACGATGAAAAAATAAAACTTACTTTACTGGAAACCTTGTGGGAAATTACCTTGCACATGGCAGGAGAAGACGAAATTGACTTTGAAATGTTTCTTTACAAACATAAAAATGCATTGTTTTCAATTCCTGCAAAGACTTGGATTGGTGACAAACGCAACTTTTTGTTAGAACTTAAAGATCGCCTTCCGGAAATTGCTTGCAATAAAGAAGTAATGAAAATGTATTTAGAGGAAGGAATCAGACTATATATTCAAGAATAAAAATTAAAAATATCAACAAAGGAGGAAGGTATGAGCTGGAAAACAACAAGTAAATGTTGCCTAACATGTGCATATTGGCAGGGGGAAAGAACGGCAGAATTTGGCAAATGGGTAGCCCCAAGCAACACAACGTGTGGAAAATGCAGTTGCAACTACAAAATCAATCCAAATGCAACAAGCAGTAGTGATTGCCCAAAATACGTTAATATTCCTGCAAAATAATTTAACGTAAAGTTAACTACAGGTTAAATAAGTTGGCAGTTTTAAGTCGGCAAAGCTTCTCAATGATATTTGTATAGGTTTGCAAAAATTTCATTAAAAAATGAGATTAATGCCAAAATTATAGCCACACATTTTTGTAGGTGTAGGGGGATATTTCAAATATGACCTTCTGTATTGCTACATAATTATTATAAAACAAAAGCACATTGTAAATATACAGTGTGCTTTTTTTGTTTGATAATTGAAAAAACACACTGCATCAAATAGCGAGCAGTGTGTTTTGTTAGTTATTTAGTGCCGAAAATACGATCGCCGGCGTCACCTAAGCCCGGCAAAATATATCCGTGTTCGTTTAGGCAACGGTCTAGAGTGGAAATAAAGATTTCAACGTCTGGATGCTCTTTGGCAACCTTTTCGACGCCCTCAGGCGCTGCGATAATTGACAAAAGCTTTATTTTTTTGCAACCGCGTTTTTTTAGCATTTTGATTGCGTCAACCGCGCTACCGCCCGTTGCAAGCATTGGATCGACTACCATAACTATTTTTTCTTCGATATCAGCTGGAAGCTTACAATAATATTCTTCAGGCTCTAAAGTTTTTTCGTTACGAGCTAGTCCGATATGACCAATTTTTGCTGCCGGGAACAATGAAAGTATGCCGTCTACCATGCCGAGTCCGGCGCGGAGAATAGGAACGATTGCTATAGAATTTTCCTTAACTATCGTTTGCTGAATGCTTTCTAGTGGGGTTTGAACGGTAACCTCTTGGGTAGGAACGTCCTTGAAGCTTTCATAAGCCATAAGCATAGCAATTTCTTTGATAATTTCGCGGAACTGCTTGGTGTTGGTTTCTTTATTTCTTATTATGGCAAGCTTGTGTCTAATAAGAGGGTGGTCTAAAATGTGAACTTTGTTATTTTCCATAATCGATCCTCTTTTGTTCTTATTCTGCGGTTTCAGTAGGCTCTGTTTCTTGTTGGTCTTTTTTGGCTGCTCTTGAGGTCAAGAGGTTGGTCAAGATACCCAAAATAAGAGCACAAGCAACGGAAGTAATAGTGACAGATCCGATGTTCAATACCATTCCGCCCACACCGGAAATCAAAATTACGGATACAGTGAAGAGGTTGTAGTTTTTGTTGAGGTCAACTTTTTGAATCATCTTCAATCCGGATACTGCGATAAAGCCGTAAAGCGATACGCACACGCCGCCCATTACACAAGAAGGAATGGTTGCGAGCAAGGTCATGAATGGTGCGAAAAATGCGGAAATGATACAAATGATTGCTGCTACGATAATCGTAACTACCGACGCGTTACCCGAAATTGCAACGCATCCAACGGATTCTCCGTAAGTAGTGTTAGGGCAACCACCGAAGAACGCGCCCGCCATAGAACCTACACCGTCACCAAGAAGAGTTCTATGCAAACCTGGGTCTTGCGTGAGGTCGGTATCGATGATGGACGAAATGTTTTTGTGGTCGGCAAGATGCTCAGCAAAAACTACGAAAGCAACAGGGATATAAGCAACTGCCACAGTTCCGATATAAGACAAGTTTATGTCAGAGAAGCCCTTGAATGCTTTAACGAAAGTAAAGTCAGGTAACCAAGCCATGTCTTTGAAAAGATCAAAGTTGACGATTACGAGCGATGGATTTTGGGTAGCTCTACCGATAAGTGTAAATATAGCTGCCAAAACGTATCCTGCACCGATACCGATAATAAACGGAATGATTTTTATCATTTTCTTGCCGTAAACGGAGCAGATGATGACGGTAGCGAGCGTTACCAATCCACAAAGAAGACAAAGCCACGTGTTTGCCGTAGGAACGTAGCTTGCGATTTGTGCTATTTCTGGAATGCCGTTGTTGAAATTGATAACGTAATCAATAACTTCTTTGGTAACGTTACCCTTAAACAAGTCGCCAACTGCGTTAACCGAAAGGGATAAACCTATGATTGCAACGGTTGGTCCGATAACCGCAAGTGGCATAATTTTGTTTATCCAACCTACGCCCACGAATTTAACTACGATAGCTATAACGACATAAACTAACCCAGCCAAAAGTGCACCGATAATAAATCCTGCATAGCCAGCTGCTGCACTTGATGCGCCTGCAAAAGCCGCGCACATCGAACCTATGAATGCAAACGAAGAACCTAAAAATACGGGACTCTTAAATTTTGTAAACAATAAGTATACGATAGTTCCTATTCCTGCACCAAAAAGAGCTGCAGATTGCGACATCTGAGAGCCGGTTGAACCGTTGATAATTACAGGAACAACGATGGTAGCTGCCAAAATTGCAAGAACTTGCTGAAACGCAAACAGGATGGTTTTGATTGCACCCGGTTTGTCTTTTACTCCGTAAACCAAATTAACGCTTTTCATTGGTAAACTCCTTAAAAAATTTTTATAATAAAAAAATGAAGTCAAAAGCTCCATTTAATTACTTAACTACTTAAATATTGCACGAGGAAAGCATTTGTGGTGTTTGCATTGTTGCCCAAAGTGAATACTTTCATAACTTTCCTCCATCGTTTTATCACATTTGATTCGTTATACCAAATAAGAAGCTAAAAATCAATGTTTTTTTCGTGATTCATAACAAAATTTTTATTTTTTAAACCCAAAATAAATACGGTTTGACAAATTGCACAAAAGGGTATAATATAAAAAACGTATTAGTGAGGACGGATATGCACGAAAAACGTTATGAGACATGGTTAAAAAACGCGGACGACGCTATCAAAAAAGAGCTTTTGGGAATGAGTGAGCAACAAATCCTTGACGCTTTTTTTAGAGAATTGCAGTTTGGAACGGCGGGACTGCGCGGTGAAATGGGCGTGGGCACTAACAGGCTCAACGAATATACCGTCAAAAAAGCTACGAAAGGCGTGGGAGACTATCTTTTGAGCGAGGGAAAGCGCCGAGTGGTAATAAGTTACGATTGTAGGCTTAACTCCGAGGCGCTGGCACGCGTTACCGCCGAGGTTTTTGCTTGGCAAAATCTTGAGGTTTTCATCACCGAAACGCTTATGCCTACGCCGTTTTTGGCGTATAGCGTAAAGGCGCTGGGGGCGGACGCAGGTGTTGTGATTACCGCTTCGCACAACCCGAAAATCTACAACGGCTACAAGGTTTACGACGGTGACGGCTGTCAGATAGGCGAGGAGGTTGCGCGAAAAATCACTTCTTTTATACAAAGCGCCGATGAATTTGAAATACGTCACGATACTTTTGAAGAATATTTGGCAAAAGGAAAAATAAAGTTTTGCCCTGCCTCTTTGGTGGAGTGCTACGAGGCGGAGGTTTTGTCGCTAGCTCCTGCGCGGGCAGATGGAATACGAGTAGTGTATTCGGCGCTTAACGGTACGGGATACCAAATCGTGCCTAGGGTTTTGAAAAAGATAGGCGCGGAAGTGGTGGAAACGCCGGGGCAAAATTATCCCGACGGCAACTTTGAAACTTGCCCGTACCCTAATCCCGAAAAGCCTGAGGCATGGGCGCTGGCGATAAAAACGGCGAAGGAGGTGGACGCGGATATCGTGATTGCCACCGATCCCGACGCTGACCGCATGGGACTGGCTGTAAAGAGTGAAGAAGATTACGTGCTGATGAGTGGTAACGAAGTCGGAGCGATTTTGACCGACTACCTACTTTGCAAATGGGATCAAAAAAACGGGTACGGTAGTGCGAATTGTTTACCAAACGGCGGAGAAAGTCAGACAAGTACCGCAAAAGCAACGGGCGATTTTTCCAAAAAGCCTATCGTAATAAAGAGCGTGGTCAGCACCGATCTCGTGAGAAGAATCGTGGACGATTACGGCGGAGAAACGCGAGAAGTTTTGACGGGGTTCAAGAATATCGGTGCGGAAATGGCTAAGATTGAGGAGCAGGGCAGGATGAATTGCTTTGTGCTTGGATTTGAGGAGAGCTGCGGGTACTTGTGCGGAAATTATATCAAGGACAAGGACGGAGTTTTGGCTTCGGCGCTGATTGCGTCGGCGTGCGCGCAGGCAAAAAAGCAGGGGCAATCCGCGCTGGACAGACTGGAGAGTCTTTACGAGCGTTACGGACGCTACGCGCACAAAACCGTGTCGCTGAAGTTTGGCGGGGCACAGGGCGCAAAGGTTATGCAGGAGATTATGGCGGATTTGCGTGAGCAACCGTTTGAGGAATTTTGTGGCTATAAAGTGACTGCAACCGATTATTTGGAGAGAACCGATGCGCTAAAAGCCAACCTTTTGGACTACCACGCGGACAAACTGCGAGTAATAATTCGTCCGTCCGGCACCGAGCCGCTGATAAAGGCGTATATTACCTGCGCCTACGACCGCGAAACTAACGAGAAGCTTATGAGAGAGATAGTAGACTTTCTTACCAAAAGATTGTCGATTGACTCGTAAAATTATACGGCAAAAGGGCGGTTACTACTAAAATTAAAATACTAATACTTAGGAATAATTTTGATGAAAGATATTTTGCAAAAAAAGGGAATTAAATGTGCGATTTTTGATCTTGACGGCACTCTTCTCGATTCGCTTGGAGCGTGGGAGGCGGTGGATTTGAAATTTCTTTCGGACAGGGGTGTTACTCCCGACCGCGAGTACGTAAAGGCTATTGCGCATCTCGATTTTCACCGTACTGCCGAGTACACGATACAAAAGTTTGGGTTTTCGGACACTGCAGACGAGCTGATGAACGAATGGCGCAGGCTGTCCGTCGTGGCGTACGAGGAGGAGATTTTACTAAAGCCTTTCGCCAAGCAGTATCTGGAATATCTAAAGAGCCGTGGAGTAAAGCTGGGCGTTTCCACTTCGCTGGTGGAAAATTTATCTACCCCGTGCCTTAAGCGCAACGGAATCTACCACCTGTTTGACGCGTTTACCGTGGCGGGCGGGGAGATTAGGGGCAAGGAATTTCCCGACGTATACCTTGTCACTTGCAATAAGCTTGGTTGCTTGCCAGAGCAATGCGCAGTTTTTGAGGATATTGCCGTGGGTGCAAAGACCGCAAGAGACGCAGGGTTCTTTAGCGTGGGAGTGCGTGACGAACATTGTCTAGACGAGGAGCTTCTCAAAAAATCTTGTGATTTTTACATAAACTGCTTTGATGAAATTTTTTAGTTGTCCTACGGAATTAATTAATGCGGGTGTGGAAGGTGGGTAGATAATGAAAATTTCACCAACGTATGCTAAAATTTTTGACAAATAAAAAACGACGAAAAATAAAATCCGTCGTTTTTTTGTTTTTATCTTTATGGTTTGTCGTTGAAAATTTTAGATAAGTATAAGAATTCCTTCGGCTACGAGTATGGAGATTACCGCCAAAACCGCAACGACAACCATCATGGATTTTTTGTTTAGCGACGCGATTATCGCCACCGCCGTGCCCACCACCGAGGTTATCACGTTGCCGGTAACCGTCAGTACCGACGGAAAGGTCATTGCTATCAGTACGCTATACGGAACGTAGTACAAAAAGCTTTTTACAAAGCGCGACGTAATTTTCTTGCGGAAAAATACGAAAGGCGTAACTCTTATCGCGTAGGTTACCACCGCCATAACGGCAACCATTCCCAAGGCAAAAAGAAATTTATCGTCCATTTTGCACCTCCAAGCAGTCGCTTTGCTCCGCTTCCAAAGATTCGTTTTCCGCGCTGTCGCTCTCGTCGGAATTTTCTTTTATCGGGAAGAAGATTGCACCGAAAATGCTGGCGACTACACCGCAAATTACGCAGGATAGGTCGCTGAGCGCGTCAAGTTGCGGAACGTAGTAAATTACGCAACTTAAAACCGCGCTGAGCGCAATTACCGGCAAAATTTTGGGGTGGTTGAACACCGCCGAAAATACTATACTTATGAACATTGCGAAAATTCCGATGGACAATGCGCGTACCACGAGGTCGGGCAAAATATCGCCCATGATTACGCCGAGAAAGGTTCCGAACGTCCACGAAAACCACGCCGTAAATTCTGCGCCCAAGAGATACCACTTGCTTATGTACCCGCGGTTGTTGGTTACCGAAACGGCAAAAATTTCGTCGGTTACGCCCACCGCAACTAAACAACGCTCCAGCGTAGTAACTTTTGGGTCAAGCCTTTGCGATAGGCTTAAGCTCATCAAAAAATAGCGTGCGTTTACCACCAACTGCGTCACGATAAGCTCGATTATGGTACTGCCCGCAAGTATAAGCAATACACCCGCCTGCTGGCCGGCAGACGCCATGTTGGTAGCCGCCATCAGCGTAGTGATGAATCCGTTGAGCCCCATGCCAACCGCAGAAACGCCTATTGCAAACGATACGGCAACGTAAGCGAGCCCCACCGGGAAAGCATCCTTGACACCGCGTTTGAAATTTTGTAGATTAACATTATATTTCATATAATCACCACGATGATTATAACACTATCAAATTTTTTGTCAACAAAAAATCGATAAAAAAGTACTGATTTTTCGGTGAATATTTCGGTAAAAAAATTTCACACGACCTGTGATAGAAATTTTTAAAAAATTCATGCCAAAAAAGAAAAACGCACCGCTTCCTCACCTAAGGAAGCGGTGCGTGCGGTTTATTGATTTTTTGTCAGCATATCAGCGTCTTCTTCCACAAAACAGGCAAGGGAATATGCATCCGCATCTACAACGCTGACAAGAGTTTATTCTAGCACAATCCTGATTTTCGTCGTCGCACTCGTCGTCGTGTTGCCAGCAAGGCCTTTTGTAGCCGTCGTCCTGCTTTTTGCAAGGTCTTTCGTCCTCTCGGTACTTGCAACCGCATTTTTGGTGAGGCTTTTCCTCGCGCTCGCAAGGGCAAGGGATTTCCTTAAAGCAGCGGTATTCACGCTTTTTGTGGCTAGGCGAGCAGTTATCGTGCTCGTCTGCGTTGTTTTTTCCATAAAATCCGCTATGTTTGTCATAACCGTTTGGGCTATAGTCGCAACTGTCTTTATTATCGTCGTAGCAGTCGTTGTAGCCGTTATCGAAAGTGTATCTAGACATTTGTTTTCCTCCTTTGTCTTATAGTACAGTTTATTCAGCAAGTAGTAGAGAGGTGACGAATATAAATCAATAAAGAAACTTTTTTATAGTCAGAAAAATTTTTGAAAAAACTTTGTAAAAATGCTTGACGTAGGAATGATTATCATTTATAATATGATTAATGATAACGATTACTACTTAGGAGGTGCCGATGAGATATTCCAAACAGCGAGAAGTCGTAAAAGAAGTTACGAAAAGCACGATTACGCATCCCGACGCAGAGTGGATTTACCGAGAGGCCGAAAAGTCCATACCAAATATTTCGCTCGGCACGGTGTATCGCAATTTAAAGGAGCTTGTAGAGCAGGGGGAGCTGATAACCTTGGAAACCGAGGACAACGTTTTGCACTATGACGGCAACGTTGACCCACACGCGCACTTCATTTGTCGGGGGTGCAACAGAATTATCGACCTGCCGTGTCAGAGCGAGGTAGCACAGACGCTATCTCAGGTCGGCTACGAGGTGGATTGCGAAAAATTACTTTTATACGGTAAATGCCCGTCGTGCAAAGCAAAAGCTACGGCGGAGTAAATAAAATAATAATAAATTATAGGAGAGAAAATATGAAAAAATTTGTTTGTTCGGTATGTGGTTACGTACATAATGGTGATGAAGCACCTGCTTTTTGCCCACAGTGCAAGGTTCCACAGGAAAAGTTTGTTGAGCAAAAGGACGAGAGAGTTTGGGCTGCTGAACATGGAATTGGAGTTGCTAAAGGTGTAAGAGAGGATATTATCGCTGACCTTCGCGCTAACTTCAACGGCGAGTGCTGCGAAGTGGGTATGTATCTTGCTATGGCTAGAGTTGCACACAGAGAGGGCTATCCGGAAATCGGCTTGTATTGGGAAAAAGCTGCTTACGAAGAGGCTGAGCACGCAGCAAAATTTGCAGAGCTTCTCGGCGAAGTTGTTACCGACAGCACCAAAAAGAATCTCGAAATGAGAGTAGAGGCAGAAAACGGCGCTACCATGGGCAAGACCGACCTTGCTAAGCGCGCTAAGGAGCTCGGCCTTGACGCTATTCACGATACCGTTCATGAAATGGCTCGCGACGAAGCTCGTCACGGCAAGGCATTTGAAGGCTTGCTCAAGAGATACTTCGGCAAATAATTTTAGTTAACATTAAAGGTGTGGGGAGTAGGTAATTTGTTTATTGAGCCTACTGTCGGCAAAATAAAAATCAAACGGAAGGGTGCGAGAACATTGCGCCCTTTCATTATTTTGGGTATACGTATAGCGAAAATTTTGACACGGGAGAGTCGTTTGGTTCAAAAGACGGGAGAAGATGCATACAAATGGAGTAGAAAGAGCATAATACAAATTTTGTCGCATTAATATGTTAAACTGTTGCAATAATATATTAAAAATGTTATACTAGGCGTATAATAGAACTATTCAGGGGGATTTTATGAAAAAGGCAAAAATAAGGTTAGGTTTTATTTTAATTTTGGCGATAGTATTATCTTTTTCGATACTTGTTGCCTGCGGAGGTGGTGGAGACGACGGTCCACAGGTTGGAACTAAAGGACTCAAGTATCAAAAGACTGCCGACGGACAGGCGTACACCGTAGTTGGTATTGGTAGCGCAAGCAGTGCTATTATCGAAATTGCCGACGTTTACAAAAAGAAACCGGTAATAGCAATTGGTGACAATGCGTTTGCTAACTGCACTAATTTGACCAAAATCATTATTCCTAACACCATAACTTCTATCGGTGTAGAGGCGTTTAATAAATGCACGGCGAAAATTGAATTCGCTACCAGTTCGACGATAACTACTATTGGAAAGAGCGCGTTTACGGGCTACGAGGGCGAAACCGTCAACCTTCCTCTTTCGGTAACCACTATCGACGAAATCGCGTTTGCAAGGAGTAAGATTACCTCGATGCTTGTTCCTAACAACGTAACCAGCATTGGTAGCGGTGCGTTTAACGGATGTAATCAGCTTCAGTCCATCAGAGTTCCGTTCCTCGGAAATAAGTTAGACAGTGAGCAAAACGCATATTTTGAGTATATTTTTGGCGGACAGTTTTCCGTTCCGGCTTCTCTTACCTCCGTTGAAGTGACCAAAGCTACTGTTATTGGTGAAAGCGCTTTTTCTTCTTGTGAAAACCTTGTTTCCGTAAAGCTTAACAACGGTGTAACCACCATTGGTGACAGCGCCTTTTACGGTTGTAAAAATATGACTCAAATTTTGATGGGTAACAGCGTACAAACTATTGGTGACGACGCGTTTGCATGGTGCGCAAAGGTTACTTCCTTTAACGTTCCTGTTACCGTAACCAGTATCGGAAAAAATGCTTTCTCCTACTGCACTTCGCTAAGAGAAATTAGAGTTCCTACTGGCATCAACTCTTTGAGTGAAGGAATGTATTCGTTCTGTATTTCTCTTAATCAGGTAGAAATTCCTAACTTCATTACTTCTATTGGAAAGAACGCCTTCAAGGGCTGTAACGGAATGACTTCCTTAACCATTCCTAACTCCGTAACCAGCATCGGCGAAGAGGCATTCTCGCTTTGCAGTAGCTTGACTAGCGTAAGAATTCCTAGCTCCGTAACCGCTCTCGGAAAAGGGGCGTTCTCGTCTTGTCTCAATTTGGCAACTGTAGAAATCAACGCCAACGTTACCAAGCTTGAGGATGAACTCTTTAAAGAATGCACGCTTCTTAGAAACGTGACTTTGCCTAGTGGACTCGTAACTATCGGCAAGAGCGCGTTTGAAGCATGCGCGGAAATGTCTGATTTGGTTATTCCTGAAACGCTTGAAACCGTTGAAGAAAGTGCATTTTTTGGCTGTATCAATTTCAAAAAGGTGTACTTTATGGGAACTGTTGCCGAGTGGAAAGCAACTTCGGTAAAGACTAACAACCAGCATTTGCTGTCTGCAACTGCATACGGCTACAGCGAAACTACGCCACCGCTTAATAGAACCGAGGATGACTACGACGGAAAATACTGGCACTACGTAAACGGTGTAGTTACCATTTGGGTTTACGTTCCAAAGGTAGAGAAGGAATAATAATTTTTCCAAATTATTAAAAAAGGAAAAATTAAAATTGGCTTATTAATTAAAATTGGCTTATTAAAAAGAAAAGTGATTGATTACTTCTCTTTTTTGTTATAATTTTATGAAAACTATGTAAAAACTCAATCACATTGATTGACAAAACGCGACTTAAATGCTAATATGATAGACAGATAGTTATAAGTGAAAGTTTTTTCTTTTAACACAAAACATATATATTTTTTTCGGCATAAACGTGCAAAATAAAAATGTACTTATTTTGTGTAAAACGGTAAATTTGCGCGTTACGGCAGACGCTGTGATGCGAAATATAATTTTAAAGGAGAAGAAAAATGGCACAGAAACGTAAACTTATCGTTAGCCTTATGCTCGTAGTAGTGCTCGCACTTCTTGGTAGCGTAATGGCAGCTTGTAGCGACAAAGTGTTTACTGTAACCTTCGACTCCAACGGCGGCAGCGTTGTTGAGGCGGTTAAGGTCAAAGAAGGCAAGCATTTAGAAAAGCCTGCTGACCCAACCCTCGAAAACTACGATTTTGCAGGTTGGTTGGACGACAAGGGCAACGTTTTTGACTTTGAGAGCACCAAGATAAAGAAGAGTATCACTCTCAAGGCAAGTTGGGAATTGAAAAAGTACACCGTTACCTTTAATACTAACGGTGGTAGCGACGTCAGCCCGGCGACGGTACAGCACGGTAGCACTTTGCAAAGACCGGAAGATCCTACCAAGACAGGCGAGATATTTCTTGGATGGTATGAGGATTCGGGATTAAAGACTCCGTACGACTTTTCCGAAGCAGTTACCGGCACTAAAACCTTGTACGCAAAGTTCCTTCCGGAAATCGAGTACACCTTTACTGCAACGCTTATGGACGGAGAGACCGAGCTTGATCCGATTCTCACCAATGCTGCGGGCGTACTTGAGAATTTGCCAAGAGGTAGCAAAAGCGGATTTATCGGCTGGTGGATGAGCGATTATAACGACAAAAACAAGCTTACTTGTCAGTATAACGGTCAGGTTCTTAGCCAAAATATAACTTTGTTTGCTGTATACGAAAGTGAAGGAGTAGCGGTTTCGGTTAACGAAAACGGCGTTAGTTGGACCACTAAAGGTGTTGGTAGAGAATATAGCCTTACTATTACGCGCAAGGGCGGTAGCAGTATATTCTTCAGCACCAGTCAAATCAGCTATGACTATGATTTCTCCGAGCAACCTGCAGGTGAATATACCGTAGAAGTTGTGTATAACGGTAATTTCAGCACCGTGTACTATAAAAATAAGGGCTTGAGCAAAGTTTGCTTGTTTGAAGCAAACGGTACCGTACTCACCTTTAATAAGGTTCCTAATGCGACCAACTACTCTCTTGCAATTGAGTGTGGTAACGAAGCGCATATGAATGAGGTTATTGATCTCGGCGCTAATAATTACTACGACTTTGGCGACTGTGGAATGAGAGCAGAGGGAATTAAATTTGTGGTAACTGCTAGCGCAGACGGATATATTTCATCTGTTTCCGACGAATTCTGGCTCATAAGAACTTTGGATGCTCCGCAAAACGTGCGCGTTGACGAGGCAACCGAGCAAATCGTTTGGGATGAGGTTGAAAACGCGGAAAAATATAAATTCTCGCTCAAGAGAGTAGGCTCTTACATAGTTAACGATCCGAGAAGCGAAAGCTTTAAGTTCTACAATGCTGGCACTATTTGGGTAACCGTTACTGCTATGGCAAAGGGTTATAACGATTCTGAAACGGTAGAGTTCGTTTACAACAAGACTACTATCGCGGCTCCGGAAAAAGTTACCTTTGAAAAGGGCGCGCTTACTTGGAACAAGGTAGAGGGAGCAGTTAGTTATAAGGTAAAAATCAACGACGTAGAGTACGATGCAAACGAAACTTATTTTACCTTGCCAGAAGATATCGATATTTCCAACGGTATTACGGCTTATGTAAAATCAGTTAGCAAAGACGGCACGACAGATTCCATTTACGGCGACGCGGTGGATATTGCGACTGAGCTCACCGGCAAAGTTTCGTACCGCGACGGTATAGTTTCGTGGCACCATGTTTACGGAGCAAGCGGTTATGCCGTTAAGGTAGACGGCGGAAGCGAGCAGAAGATCGGCAACGTGAATTCGTTTGCGCTTTCCTTCGAATCAGAGGGCGAGCACAGCGTTATGGTAAGCTACTTTGACGAAGATAACAATCAGTCGACTTGGGAAGAAATCAAGATCGATATCTACAAGATTTCGCTTATGTATAACCATTCCTTGTCCGCACTCAAGGAATATGACGCAATTTACTTGGCTCAGGGCGATAAGCTCAATTTGCCGGAGGACATTACCGCAGTAGCAGGCTACGCGCTTGATTACTGGTCGGCATATGAAAATGGCGACGAGTACACCGAAAAGACTCTTGTTGATGCCTCCAACCTCGTGCTTTACGCACAATGGGCTCCTGCAATCTACACCTTGGAGCTTGAGCTTGCAGGTGGAAATTTGTCGCAGAATACCACCAAGGTAACCTACGGCAAGGCGTTTACTATACCTGTTCCTACTCACGCCGAGGTAATCAAGGTGTTCGTAGGTTGGTACACCGAGTCGAATGGTGGCGGAGTTAAATTGACCGACAACCACGGTGTTTCGCTCGAGGACTGGATGTTTACTTCGCCGATTAAGCTTTATGCTTACTGGGCAGAGGTGTTGACCTTTACCTCCATCAACGAAGGAAAGGCTTATTCTGTAAGCAAGGGCGTATTTATTACTTACACCGATGTAGTTACTATTCCTGTAACCTACAATAGCTTGCCTGTAACCACGGTAGAGGGCTCTGCGTTCCAGTATTGCGACCATCTCGTTACCATAAATATTCCTGATACCGTATCCCTTATCGAAATGGGTAGCGGCGGTAAGCAGGCAGGTTCGGCGTTTATGGGCTGTACCAAGCTCGAGGCGGTTAACATCTATACCGTAGAGGGTAACCACGAAAGACTTTACGATTCGCACGAAGGCGTTTTGTATTACTTTAACCCTTACACCGGTATCGAGCTTAAGTACTATCCAGAGAACAAACACGGCGTTTATATAGCACCGTACGGAGTAAAGAATATTCCTGTAAACGTATTCAAATATTACAGCAATCTCGTTGAGTTGCATCTTCCTAGCAGTGTAAGCACTATCGCTGCATCTGCATTTTACGAGAATCAAGGCTTGGAAAAACTCGTGTTCCTTCCTACCCCTGAAGAGCCACAGCTCGGATTTGATTTCATCGCAGAAAACACAGATTTCGAGGCTACTGACCTTACCATAGGCGAGGATGCTTTCTACAAGAGTCCTAACCTTAAATATATTAATTTCCCTAAGCGCTTGTCGTATTTCCCTGTATTTGCGTTCAAGTGGTGCGCAAATCTTGAGACCATGACCGTCGAGGCAGGCTGTGAAACTTACACCTGGAAGGACGGTATCATTTGCGTTGACGGCGGAAACAAGGCGTACTACGCACCGGAAGGATTGCGCGGCAACAACGGCGCTACAGATGGTGCATATACAATTCCGGAGGGAGTTACCGTCATCGGAGAGGACGCGTTCCAGTATTGCTACAAGCTTACCAAGATTACCATTCCAGGTTACGTACAAAAAATTGAAAAGTGGGCGTTCAGAAGAATTTTGTATCTTGAAGAGCTCATATTTACCGGTAAAAAGGACGATCCTGAACTTTACATCTACGATCACGCTTTCTGGGCAGGCAGTAGCGGTAACAACGTTAATCCGCCTACAGAAGTCGTTCTTCCTGCAAACCTCGTATTCGTTGACTATCATGCGTTTGGAGGATGGAATAATCTTTGCAAGGTTACGCTCAATAGCGTAGGCGAAGTAAGAATCAAGAGAGGAGCGTTCGGCTTCCTGAATGCAGACGGTGGTTATAGTTCGGACGTAACCGAGGTTACTATTGGAGAAGAAACCATCATCAATAATATCGGCGACGCGTTTGGTGAAAAGGTTGCTGTTATCAACGTTCATCCAAACAATCCTTATTATGTAACCGAGGACGAGGTTCTCTTTAATAAGGATAAGACCATGTTGATATTCTTCCCTTCGCATAAGAGCGGAACGTACGTAATGCCTGATTCGGTAATAGAGTTGCCTAACGGTGTATTCTGCGAAAAGCCTAATTTGACCAAGGTTGTCATCAGTAAGAATATTCAGACTATCGGATCCGACGCTTTCCGTGACTGTATCATGCTCAAGGAAATCGTGTTTGCAGAAATTGAGTCCGGTGCTACGACTACTAAATCGCTGGTCATCAACGATAGAGCGTTCTATAAATTGTACAAATTGCAAAGCTTGATTCTTCCTAATAGAGTGACTGAATTGGGCGAAGCTGTCTTCCGTTATAGCGGATTAAAAGAAATAACTATACCAGAGGGAACTCTTACTATTGGCGATCTCGCGTTTGCTAACTGCGAAAGCCTCAAGTACATTTCGTTGCCTTCTACCTTGAAAGAGCTTAAGAGCTCCGGAAAGAACAGCGCAACCTTTATGACCTGTATCTCGCTCGAAACTATTGAGGTTGCTACAGGAAATGCAAATTACGCAACTATCGATGGCGTTCTTTATAGCAAAAGTACGAAAGGGGAAGCTGTCGAACTTATATTCTGTCCTAGAGCAAACAAGGGTAACAACGGTAAGGTTACCGTTCCAAGCACCGTAACTTTCGTATGGTCGTTTGCGTTCCAATACAGCTTGCATATCAAGATTGTAGATTTTAGTGAGGTTACCGCAACCTGTACGCTGGGATCCAAAATATTCCAAGATTGCTACTCGGTAGAAAAGGTAAGCTTGCCACATGGTATAAAGGAAGTTTCCACCTTGCTCTTTGACAACTGTACCAACTTGGTAGAGGTAGTAATACCTAATACCGTAGAGGCTGTTAAGTACATGGCATTTGAGGACTGCCCTAAGCTTTCCAGAGTTATCTTCCAAGAAGGCAACGACGCACTCAACCTCACGCTTGATGCGGGACTTAGCGATCAGTCTCCGTTTGTAAATTGCTATAGCCTTAAGGAAATTCATTTCCCGGCTAGACTCATTTCTATCGCACAATGCGTATTTAGAAATACTAATATCGAAAAAGTTACCTTTGCCGAGGGATCTAGACTCAGAACTATCGGACATTCGGCATTCCAGGGCAGTAGACTCAAGGAAATTTACTTGCCAAAGAGCTTGCAAGTATTTGCGACAGATGATTTCTCCGGTAAAGCAAATACGTTCTATCAGTGTGCAAACCTCGAAAAAGTTATTTTTGAAGAGGGAAGCGTTATCGAAGAGCTTGGACCTAATATGTTCCAGAACTGCCGTAACCTTGCTACCATCAAGATTCCTGCTTCGATAAAAAAGATTGGAAACAACGCGTTCCAGTATGCGGGAATCATAAGTATGGAGTTTGAGCAGGGCAGTCAGCTTACTAATATAGGCAATTACGCATTCCAAGGCGCAAACATCGAGAGCCTCGAAATTCCTGCTTCGGTAACCTATATCGGAGATCAATCGTTTGACGGAGCTAGATACCTTGCGACTATTACCTTTGAGGACGGTAGCAATCTCGAATATATCGGATACGCAGCGTTCCGTTATAGCGCAATTTCTTCCTTTGAGTTTCCAGAGAGTACCAAGAACATCGTGCTCCAAAAGGATATTTTCTTTGGTTGCGCAAACCTTACGTCCATTACCGTTTCCGAATCGGTAATTGCCGGACTTGACCTTGCGCTTAACGGCGTAGTTGGACTCAAGGAGATAAATATTTCTCCTGAGAACACCTCGTATATCGTTTCCGCTGATTTGCCAAATATCGTTAGTCCTAGTGGAACTACCATTTACTTCTCCTACAAAGAGGCTACCGATGACGGCAGAGGTATCATTATTCCAGAGGGCGTAACCGTAATCAGCGACAAGGCTTTTGCTAACCAAATAAATATTACCAAGGTTGTTATTCCTGCATCCGTAACCAGAATTGGCGACTATGCGTTCCAAAACTGCTATTCGCTTAAAGAAGTAGTATTTGCGCCTAGCAGTGCACTCTTTGAAATGGGTAACGGAGTATTCTCCAACTGTTCTTCGCTTGTGAGCATTACGCTCCCTAACAGAACCGTTGCGTACGGCGATCATATGTTTGCTAATTGCACTTCGCTCAAGACCTTCGATCTTCCTATTGATATTACGGAAATGCCTGACTATATGTTTGCAGGCTGTACCGCTCTTACTACCGTAAATCTACACAGCGGATTCAATAAGTTTGGTATCGGCGCGTTCAAGGGCTGTACCAGCCTTTGCTCCGAAAGCAACGGAGTGTTCACTATTCCTGGCAATATCACTGAACTTCCTGAATCATTGTTTGAGGGCGCAACCAGTCTTACTAAGGTAGTGTTTACCAGAAACGATACCATTGTAAACGTAGAGCGTATCGGCGACAGAGCGTTTATGAATTCGGGCGTGCGTGAATACGACTTGAACGGTGTAAAGATCGTGGGTAATTATGCGTTTAAGAACACTCAGTTCACTACGGTAACTCTCCCTAACTCCTTTGAGGAATTGGGCGAAGGAATCTTCGAAAGCTGTGCAAATCTTACTGACATCAAGTTTGAAGAGAAAACTACGCTTACCTTCCTTGGTGACGCAATGTTCAGAAATTGTACCAGCATTACTCAGCTTAACCTTCCGGACGTTATATCTTATCTTGGAAAATGGACTTTCGAAAACACCGCAATCAGTAGGGTGGTTATTCCTAACAACGTAGTATATATCAGTATGACAAACGGTAGTGTGGGTAACCTACAGTCCTTTGATGGATACGCGGTAGGAACGTTTGCTAACTGTGCAAATCTTACGGAAGTAGTTCTTTCGACAAGCACTACTACTATCGGTAACGAAGTATTCAAAAACTGTATCAACCTTTCCAAGATAACCTACGTAGGTTACGTGGGAGAAGGAAATTTCGTTCTTCCTGCGTCTATGTATTACATTGGTGCTTCAGCGTTTGAAAATACTGCGTTTACCGAAGTTTACATTGACAATAACTTCGGCATAATAGGTAGTAGTGTGTTTGCTAACTGTAGATATCTCCAAAAAGCAGAAATTTTGAGCGGAGTAGGCAGTTTGTCGTCTATGGTATTCGAAAATTGTACGGAGCTTACTACCGTAACTCTTCCTGGCAACATGGCGGAGCTTACTTATAAAATGTTCTATAACTGCACCAAGCTTGAAAAGGTTAGTGGAGCAAACAATATTACACGCGTAAAGACCGAAGCGTTCTTCAACTGCGCAAGCCTCAAGTCGTTTACTCTTCCTGAGGTTTTGACGCATATCGATACCGGTGCATTCTACGGTAGCGGAATCGAGTATATGGTAATTCCTGCAAGCGTAACCTATATTCACCATTATGCGTTTGGAAACTGTTATAATCTCAAAGAGTTTATCATAGACAGCGGAAATACCGAGTATGAGTTGATTGACGGCGCGATTTACAGCATTACTTCTGGATATATGATTGCTTATCCTGCGGGACAGGAGTATGATATTGAAATCGGCGAAAAGTCTTTTGAAACCTACTATACTCCTCTTGCGGGAGCAACAGGTCCTGAAGAATTGGTGATTCCTGAAGGCGTTAAGAAAATGGAATCAAACTCTCTCAGAGGTTTGAGAGGCGTTAAGACTCTCGTATTGCCTAGCACGCTTGAGACAATTGGAAACTACGCATTTGCTGAAATGGTTGATCTCGAAACCGTCGTTATTCCTAGCACCGTTGTTACTATCGGAAAAGGCTTGTTCTACGGCTGTACCTCGCTCAAAAACGTGACCTTGTCGGACAACTTCCTTGAGATTAACGAGGAAATGTTCTACGGCTGTACCTCGCTTGAGAGCATTACTTTGCCTGAATCACTCACTACCATCAAATCTTCTGCGTTTGCTTACAGTGGACTTAAGAGCATAACCGTTCCTGAGTCGGTATACCACATCGGTTGGATTGACCTTTCGATCGGCATCAAGGCAAGCAGTTATTCCACCTCGGTACACAGCGTATTTATGGGCTGTAAGGAACTCAGCCAGGTAAATCTCCCTAGCGGACTTATCACCTTGGGTAAATATATCTTTAAGGATTGTCCAAAACTCGAGACCATAACCTTGCCGGATTCGCTCGCATTTATGGACGAGGGCGTATTCGAAAACAGTGGACTTAAGTCTATCACCGTTCCAAAGGGCTTGTGTAGCGACGAAGATTTGTGGGTTAAGGCGTTTATCAATTGTAAGTCGCTCAAGACCGCTGTTATTGCTGAGGGCGTAGACGCAATTTCCAAGTACGCGTTCTATGGTTGTGACGCGCTCGAAAGCGTAACCATACCTTCGTCGATTGCAAAAATCGAGGAGTATGCGTTTAGCGGGTGTAAGATGCTTAAGAACGTTGTGATTCCTGCATCGGTTGTTAACATCGAGCAATATGCGTTTGAGGATTGCGTTTCGCTCAAGTCCGTAACTATCCATAAGGCTACGTATCTTGACCATGCAGTGTTCAGCGGTACCGCTGTGGACGTTAACGTAGAAACTTCGTTCTATCATACCATCGCTACTTGGGCGGTTGGCAGTGAAAACAACTACGACCAGAATTGGCACAGCGGTTGCAGCGGAAAGATAGTTTATGACTACGTAGAGTCTTCTGGCTCTGACGAAAGATAAAACTTTCAAAAATAAAAAAACTTTTTTGGGGGAGTGGAGAAATCTGCTCCCTTTTTTCGTCATCGAAAACGAGTTTTTCATCAATCTTGCATCGCTACATCGCCGCAGACACTTCGTGTCTTTTGCTGGTATTCCGAGGTTGGTAGATAACCAAAATTCATTTTTCTCCAAGCGGTACTTTTGCGGGCGGGGGGGCGACCCCGCCCCTACAAAATAAACCAAGTTGTAAAGAGAAGAAAAATTTGCCACGGTCGTGTCATTCTAAGCAACGCGAAGAATCTCAAAAGGACAGTCACTGTTACGTCGTGTCTTTGGTAGGTACTCTTGGGGCTATTATGTAACAAAATTTTGTCTTTTTACCAAACGGAAAATGAGCAGTGGGGGAGATTTTACAAAAATTGCAAGCTTGGCTGCAGCAATAATAAAATTATCTAAAGAAATAGGAGTAAAAAGTGGTAACTCCTTGACTTTTTTGGCTGTAAAGAATATAATAAAATCGTATGAAAGAGAAAATCAGCGGTATTATATTAAAAGTGTCTTATCCGTCCATGGGCGACACCTCGACCATTGAGATTTTGGGCAAGACCATGCTCGATTGGGTGGCGTTGAGCTTGGGCGAAAGCTCGTATAGCGTGGTCAATTATTCGGACAACGTGGCGTTGCCTCTTTTGGTCAAGCCGTACGTTAATACCGAAAGTGACTTTACAGTAATTTTGTACTCCGACACCCCGCTGATTACACGCAAAACCGTGCTTGACGCGGTTTGTTGCTTGGAGCAGAGTGACAACAACGTGCTAAAACTCACTCGCGGTTACGTTTTCCGCACGCAGTTTTTGCTTTCTTGCGAAAAGATTTATACCGAAAACCACCAATATTTTGACGAAGAAGATTTCTTGACCGCGTTCAGCTTTAAGCAGGCGGCGATGGTGGGTGACGCACTAAAAAACCGTATTTTGTCCTACCACATGTCGCGTGGCGTGCAAATTGAGGACCCTACGTCCACCTTTATCGGCTGTGACGTCGTTATCGGCAAGGGCGTTGTCGTTGCGTCTAACAATACGCTCAAGGGCAAGACTATCGTAAAAGACGGAGCAAAACTAGGCAGAGGCAATATGATTGACGGTTGCATTATCGACGAGGGGGCGTATATTGCCGAATCTCAGCTTTTTGAGAGCTACGTGGGCAAGAACACTACCGTTGGGCCTTTTGCTTATCTCCGCCCAAAGACGCTAGTTGGTGACGATTGCCGAATCGGTGATTTTGTGGAAATAAAGAACAGCGTTGTGGGTAGCAGGACCAAAATTGCGCATCTTTCTTACGTGGGCGATGCGGAAATAGGTCAAAACTGCAATATCGGTTGCGGAGTGGTTTTTGCTAACTACGACGGCAAGACCAAAAAGCGTAGCAGGGTGGGCGACTCTGTTTTCGTGGGCAGTAACGCTAACTTGATTGCGCCGATAGAGGTGCAGAGCGGAGCGTATATTGCGGCGGGCAGTACGCTTACCGACGACGTGCCTATGGACGCTTTGGCAATAGCCCGAGCGCGTCAGGTTATCAAGCCTGACTGGGCAAAAAACAAAGAGGAAAATTAATTCCGTTACGATTTTTTTGATAACGGTTGCAAAAAAAACTTATACTTTGGAGGAAAATATGAATCTGCACGGCAATAATATCAAATTGTTCGCAGGAAACGGCTGTCCGGAGCTTGCTAAAGCGATTGCGCAGCAGCTTAACTTGGAATTGGGCGACATGGAGGTAGGAAAGTTCAGCGACGGAGAAATTTCCGTTCACGTAGGCGAAAGCGTAAGAGGTAGCGAAGTGTTCGTTATTCAGTCCACTTCCAGCCCTGTAAACGACAATCTTATGGAATTACTTGTTATGGTAGATGCACTCAGAAGAGCTTCTGCAGATAGAATTACCGCAGTTATTCCGTACTTCGGATACGCTCGTCAGGACCGTAAGGCAGAGCCTAGAGCGCCTATTACCGCCAAGCTCGTTGCGGATTTGCTCACAAGCGCAGGTGTGGACAGAGTGCTTACCATGGATCTTCACGCAGCGCAGATTCAGGGCTTCTTTGATATTCCTGTAGATCACCTTTTGGGTATGAACGTTCTTCGTCGTGCAATCGCAAAGGAGCCGTTTGTTAAGGCAGACGAATTCGTAGTAGTTTCGCCGGACGTAGGCTCAGTTGCACGTGCCAGACAAATGGCGGCTAAACTCAACGCTCCGCTCGCTATCGTGGACAAGCGCAGACCAAAGGCTAACGTTATGGAAGTTATGAATATTATCGGCGACGTAGAGGGCAAAACCTGCCTTATGATAGACGATATGATCGACACCGCCGGAACTATCGTTCAGGGTGCTAAGGCTCTCAAGGAAGTAGGCGGGGCAAAGGAAGTTTACGCTTGCTGTACTCACCCTGTACTCAGCGGTCCTGCTATCGAAAGACTTGAGAATTCTTATATCAAGAAGCTTTACGTGCTCAACACCATTCAGATTCCGCAGGAAAAACGTTTCGACAAGCTTATCGAAGTAAGCGTTGCGCCTATATTTGCCGAGGCAATTAACAATATTTTCTTGGACAAGCCTGTAAGTAATCTTTTTGAATAAGAAGCGTTGCACATTTTCGTTTGCTTCGCGTGAGAAAATATTAAGCAAAAAAAAGGATTCTTTCTTTCGAGAGAATCCTTTTTTGATGTTTTATAAATTAATTTTTACTGAGAGGTATGTTATGTTTTTTGGCGGTAGCAATATTTTGCTCTATACAGTATTTAAAGCTTCCTTGCAAATCGGAAACTTCTGTTTTTATAGCCTGAAAAACTAGATTGTTTGTTTTGTAGGTTTTGATTATTTCATATCTATCCAAAAAGCTTTTGTAATCGGGTAGAAAGACGGGCAGACCTTGTTGCTTGAGCTTTCCGCATAAGTATGTAAACTGCTCGCACATTTTGCATATTAAATCGTTGTAGCCATTGTATTTTTTGGGATCGTCAATTAAAGCGTTTGCATAGGCATTTGATGGGCCTTCATAATCAATGTCTACTAGATAAACGACTTGATTCATCCAATGTACAAAATCATTTGCATTAAATGGATTTTTTATGTCGGTATCATGTATTAAAATTACACGAGGATTAATAAATCGTTTGAACATAATTACTCTCTCGAAATTAATTTTTATATTTATAATATATCATAATAAAAAGAGAATGTAAAGACTATGGATATGGTTTTTAGAAAGTATAAAAGAGTTTGTTGTGTGCTTTAGTCAATCGATTATTGTGATATAACTGAAAAGCCTCTCTCCGCCGGGGAGAGAGGCTTTTGATTTTGCATATAGCAATTTTGCCAAGCAAATCGACTTTATTGTAGGAACAGCTTTTTGAAAAGCAATACCCAAATAAGGTCGAGCCAACCGATAATAATACCAGATGGTATAGTAACGAGGATACAGATGATGAGACGGAGAAGTCCGCCTTTCTTGAGCCAGGTTGCCCATCTTACTACAATTTCGGTGATCCAGTTAACGCCTGGAATCAAAAGTAAGATAATTTGAACCAAACGGCTCTGTTTGTTAAACCAAGTCATATTGTTTACCTCCAAAAGAAATTTGTATGATTATCATAGCATATTTTTCGTGAAATGTCACAGGTTTTGACTATGTTTTTTTGGATTTGTGAAAATTTTTTTCACTTTGCTTAGATGCGGGCTGAAATCGTAGAAAAAGGGGGTTGACAAACGGCAGATATAATGCTAAAATCTTTTTGAAAAGGTGCGACAGATTTTTTTGAGCGAAACGTATTAGATTGCGTTAGTGGTAAGTAATTCGTCGCAACGTACGTTGAAATTTGTGACGGAGGAGAGCTATGTTTGACGCGCAAAAGGTTACCAAGGACGTAATTAAATGGATAAGAGATTATTTTGACGCTACGGCTTCGCCGACTACGCCCTGCGTTATTGGGATTAGTGGGGGCAAGGACAGCTCTATCGTAGCTGCGCTTTGCGCCGAGGCGTTGGGAAAAGATAGAGTTATTGGTGTTATGATGCCGTCGGGGGTGCAGAGCGATATTGACGTTGCGCGCGACCTTTGCGATTTTCTTGGAATCAAAAAATTCGAGGTTAACGTGGGCGAGGCTGTTTCGGCGCTTAAGGGCGCGGTGCAGAGTACCGGGCTGGAGTTTAACGACGTGGCGACTATCAACACGCCTGCGCGAATTCGTATGACCGTTTTGTACGCAGTTTCGGCGATATTTTCGGGGCGCGTAGCCAATACCTGCAATCTCAGCGAGGACTGGGTGGGATATTCCACCAAGTTTGGTGATGCTGCAGGCGATTTTAGTCCGTTGTCGAGATTTACCGTGACTGAGGTTAAGGCTATTGGCAAGGCTTTGGGACTACCTGACAAGTTCGTGGAAAAAACGCCTATCGATGGGCTGAGCGGAAAGACTGACGAGGATAATCTCGGGTTTAGTTACGCAACTCTTGACAGATATATTAGAGAAGGCATAATCGATGACGATGCGGTTAAGCAAAATATTGACCGCCGTCACCGTAATAATCTGCACAAGCTTCAGCTTATGCCGTGCTTTGAGTATGAGGGATAACTTACTTTTCTTTTGGAAAGAAAAGAAAGCAAAAGAAACTTGAGTAACTTGGGAGTCTGAATAACAGTCTTTAATCTTTTGGAAAGAAAAGAAAGCAAAAGAAACTTGAGTAACTTGGGAGTCTGAATAACAGTCTTTAATCTTTTGGAAAGAAAAGTAAGCAAAAGAAACCTGAGTAAAAATTTTGTTTTTTAATAGTGAGAATAACCTACTAAAGACACGAAGTGTCCAAAAAGGAGGAAAATGAAAAAATTTGTTTATTCAATGTTGCTATTTTTTATTATTGCAACCTCATCAATTTTTATGGGATGTGTGAGCAATGGTGAAAAATTTACGGATCGCTTGATCGATGTTGAAAACGTAACGGACAGAGAAGACGATGGCAAAGAAGCTCTTGTTTTCGAAAAAATAGATGATAAAGACGAGTATGCATTGATTGGATTTATTGGACTAAAAATGAAAAAAATAGTAATTCCGGAAAAATTCAATAATATGCCAGTTACAAGGATAGAAAATAACGTTTTTAAAGAAAATGATGAAATAGAAGAAGTAATCATGCCTAATACTATTACTAGTATAGGTAGATATGCATTTGAAAGCTGTATTTCGCTAAAAATTATAATCTTGTCAAAGAACTTGGAAGAGATAAAGTATGCGGCTTTTTCTAGATGCTCAAAATTGGAAAATATAACAATCCCCAAAACTGTAAAGACTATAGAAAGTTACGCATTTTATCGTTGCCTTTCTCTGAAAGCCATTGATATACCCAATTCGGTAACATCACTTGGCTTCGGTGCATTTTATTCTTGTTCCAGCATGCTTTACGTAAGAGTTTCTGCGACGTTGCAAACAATTAATAGTAAGATGTTTTGTGATTGTACTTCGTTAAAAAGCATGATATTGAATGGTAGCATAACAAACATAGGAATGGAAGCTTTTTTGAATTGTTCTTCGCTTATTGACGTTGTTTTGCCGAATACGTTGACTCATATTGCGGAAAGAGCGTTTGAAAAGTGCACAGCGTTGCCATCAATCACTATTCCAAAGTCCGTAACGTATATTGGTGTCAATGCGTTCTATGATTGCATAAATTTGAGTGAGGTTAAATTAGGTAAAGGCTTGAAAAAAATTGACAGCGGCGCATTTATGGGTTGTACTTCGTTAAGTGATATATTTATTCCAAAAAACGTAACAACTATGGGGCATAATATATTCTCTCATGGAAACGAAAATTTGACGGTGTATTGCGAAGCAGCTCAAAAACCAAATGATTGGATGGATAATTGGGTAAATTCTTCGATAAATGTTGTTTGGGGAAGTTCTTTGCAACAGTAAAAAACGGTATTAAAAGAGTAATCTAAAAATTCTGCTTTTTTATAACAGTATGAAAACTCCGAAATAAATAAGCTTTTTGCGCTAAACAGACAAAAAATTATAGATTATTTGCATAAAATTTTATTCAATCACTTGCGCAAAATTCACTTATGTGGTATATTTATTTAGCCGCGCTATGTGGGGAGCTAGCGGTGCCCTGTCGCCTACAAGCCGCTACAGTAGGACAGAATACCGTCCGAGGTGCGTCGTATGGAAGGCAGTTGCCGTTAAGTGACGTTGATTTTAAGGTCTTGTGCAACGTTGGGCTGTGAACCGTGTCAGGGCCTGACCGCAGCAGCACTAAGCGGATTCCGGCGTGTGATGCAAGGTAGCTTTAGAGGAGTTAACTGACGGACGAACGCTTCGGTATGTCGTATCGGAGACGGTTGCGCGGTATTTTTTGCAAGTAAAGACGGTGTGAATTATTGCACCGTCTTTTTTGTTTGTTTCCACAAGCAAATTCGACGGCGAAGCGTAAAAAAGATGTGTAAATAATTGAAATAATTTTACGCATAATTTCATGGGGGGGGGTAAAATTTATAATATTTTTTTAAAAACCCCTTGACAAATGGAAAATATGTGGTATAATGGAAATGAAGATATAAATTTGCGATTGTGTAAGATAAAAAGTTAATAGGATATAATCCAAAAAAATTACGTTTTGAGCAAAAATTTTTTGATTTTGGTTAATTTTTCTCTAAAGATTTTATGTATATAGTAGATGGTGTAAAATTTGAAAAACCTAGTGCCATAAGGAGGTAGGGGATATGGAAGAGAAAAAGAAAAATTTACTAATTCTTATTTCATTCGTAGTTGTTGCCGTTTTGGCTACAACAGCCGTTGTTGTTTGTATGGGAATAATTCCTAATGTAAAGCATGATCTGGCCAAAATAGTTCCCGTAAAAGGAATTAAGAGTGTCGCATACGTTGATTTGACTCATGAGGATCCGGATAATTATCAAAGATATTATGAGTATGATCTTAACGAGAGCGAGATTCAGCAATTTGTTGATTTGATCAAAAAAACTAAATACAAAAACACCAAGAGAATTACTATGCCTGTAAACGGTAATTTGCCTAAGGTTAATACGTGGTGCTACGAGGTTATTTATGAAGACGGTACCGTAGTGCGTTTTGGAAATTATCACATAAATACCTCTAAAATCAATGTGTACTATAGGACCTACACTGGTGGAAACGATTATATTCTTTATGGTGAGCTTGCAAAATTTATAAATGCTTTTCCTATAGAGTTTAATGAAGAGACGTTCCATTTGCAAGAGGAGCTTGAGCTTTAATTATAAGGAGGTAGAAAAATGAAAGCAACAAAAAAGAGAGCTATAGCAAGTATATTGCTTATTTTGGTAGTAGCATTTTGTGCTGTTGCTTGCAAAAATGATGCTAATGAAAAGCTTAGTGGATACGTTTCGTTCGAAAACGTCGAGATGATAACGTATACTCACATCAGAGTACGTCATGATTTTTACGTGGACGTAACCGTTCCTGTAGAAAAAACCAGAGAAATTACTGCTGAAGAAAGAGAGGAATTAAGCGAAATAGTTAATAATTCAAGCTATAGACTCAGAAGAAGCCAAAATGAACTTTATCAAACCCCTAATAATACTATGTTTTTTTATACGATTTACTATACAGATGGAACTTCCGTGGAGCTTGGTGAATTGTATATAAAAAAATATGACGAGCAAGGAAATGAAATTAATAAAGGGCAAGTGGTTTTTTATGGGGAAATGAAGAATTTCGATATTGAATCCAAAAACGTGCCGATAGATCTAAGTAAGGATATTTTGCACCAATCTTAACGATGGTAGTGAGATAGATTTTGCGGACATTTGCACCATAAGGAGGTAGAAAATATGGAAGAGAAAAAGAAAAATTTATTAATTCTTATTTCATTCGTAGTTGTTGCCGTTTTGGCGATAGGTATTGTTATTGTATCATTCACCGGTTTGCCTCAGTTCAAGAAGGATTTTACCAAAATTGTTCCGCTAAAAAACATAGAAAAGGTAGATTTTGTAATTGATAAATACGGTGTTTTAGTAAAAGAGAGTGAGGATGAAATCGGAATTTGGAAACATTACGTACATACGTTGGATGAAGATGAGCTGAAACAATTTAAAAGCTGGGTAAAAAACAGTAAATATAGGTTCAGAAAAAAAGGGGAGTTGACGCTGGGAACAAATAGGTGGGTTTTTGACGTATGGTATACTGACGGTACTAGGATAAGATTTGGTGATTTGGGCTTGGAAAGAAAAGGACAAGAGCATTTTGAAGAAACTGGATATATCGGGGCGCCTAGCGGTCAGTATATTTTGTCCGGTGCTTTAAAAAAGTTTGTTAGTGTTAGAGAAAAAATTGAATATCCAATAGACTTCAATGAAGAAACGTTCTTTTTGCAAGATTGATTTGCACCAATCTTTACGATGGTAGTGAGATAGATTATGCGGACATTTGCACTATAAGGAGGTAGGCATGGAAATACAGGCAAAGATTATGGAAAGGGTTGAGAGCAATAGGGGTAGGCAAATAGGTATCGATCCAAAGAAAAAGGCGATAGCGTTGGTTGTTTGGTTTGTCGTGCTAATCGGTTTGATGGTTAGCTGCTCTATGGTGCAAAATGCACAACGCAAGCCGTTGACTTCCTTGATTTCGACGCAAAACATTGTAGACGTACTGTTTTGTATTCATTTGCGTGACGGCTCCTATAGGCATTATACGCTTTCTGACGAAGAGATTGAGGATTTTAAAAAAATGCTGGAGCGCACGAGTTATGTCAGTGATTGTGATAACAATTTTAAATACAACGACTCGTGGAGTGCATTGATAAAAGATTGGGAATATAAAATCTCATATGATGGTAAGCCTTATAGTGGCTCAATTACTCGTGAGTTTTATGTTAATACAATCTTTGATCCATGTGTGGACAGCTGCAAGCGTAGAGTGCACAAAGTTGTTTTGGTGAGTGGATTTGGGGACGTGAACGCACACAAGCCGCCTAAATCATTGGGAAGCAGTTGGGACAGCATTGATCCGGATAAACTTCCCGGATACGGGGTAATACTGCCTGCATAGCAATTTGACGGCAAAGCAAACTATAGGCGGATGAGCGTAAGATTTATCCGCTTTTTTGTTGTTTCATCCGCTTGCAGAGCGTGTGATTTTGGCGAAAAAAGTTGACGTTTTTGTATTGCTTTTTGGCTAAATGTAGGCGTTTTTCTAAAAAATGCTAAAGATGTTTTTTTATTGATTGACTAAACGGCGAATATTGTTTATAATAAAGCGTGATAATTATTTTTCGGAGACGAATTTTATGTACGAAAAAGTTAGTCCAAAATTAGATTTTGTCGACAGAGAAAAAGAAATAGTTGAGTTCTGGAAAGAGAACCAGATTTTTGAAAAGAGCATGACTCAAAACGAGGGCGGAGATGAATTCGCTTTTTACGACGGCCCTCCTACCGCCAACGGTAAACCGCATATCGGTCATATTTTGACTAGAGTTATGAAAGATATTATTCCGCGCTACAAGACTATGCGTGGCTGTCACGTTTTGCGTAAAGCGGGCTGGGATACTCACGGCTTGCCGGTAGAGCTTGAGGTGGAAAAAATCCTCGGCATGGACGGCAAAAAAGATATAGAAAAGTACGGCGTAAAGCCTTTTATTGCCAAGTGCAAGGAAAGCGTTTGGAAGTACAAGGGCGAGTGGGAGCGCATGAGTGAGCGCGTAGGCTACTGGGCCGATATGGACAACCCGTATATTACTTACGACGACAAGTATATCGAGTCCGTTTGGTGGTCGATAAAGACTATCGCCGATCAGGGACTGCTTTATAAAGGACATAAAATCGTTCCGTACTGCCCACGTTGCGGAACTGCTTTGTCCAGCCACGAGGTTGCGCAGGGCTACAAGGACGTTAAGGAAAAGACCGCAGTAGTTAAGTTTAAGGTAAAGGGCGAGGACAATCTGTTTATTCTTGCTTGGACGACTACGCCTTGGACTCTTCCTAGCAACGTTGCGCTTTGTATGCATCCAGAATACGATTATTCTATGATAGAATGCGAGGGTGAGAGATTTATTCTCGCTCACGAACTAATAAAAAATCATTTTGACGAGGGTACGTATACCGTAATCAGCACCAAAAAGGGTATTGAATACGAGAAGATGGAATACGAACCGCTTTATCCGTTCTACAAGGGAGAGGAAAAGTACGGTTACGTCGTTTGCGACGGATACGTTACGCTTACCGACGGTACGGGCGTAGTTCATATTGCGCCTGCGTTTGGTGAGGACGACGCAAAGGTCGGTCGCAGATACGGTTTGCCGTTCGTACAAATGATTGCCGAAGACGGAAAGTTTATCGAGGATGCTACGGGACTGACCGGAATTTTCTGTAAAGACGCGGACAAGCTTATTTTGAAAGATCTCAAGGAGAGAGGACTGCTCAAGGCCGTTCTGGACGTAACGCACAGCTATCCTTTCTGTTGGCGCTGTGACACTCCGCTACTTTATTACGCAAAGTCCACTTGGTTTATTAAGGTTACCGCAATCCGCGACAGACTGCTCAAAAACAACGCGTCGGTAAATTGGATTCCTGACTCTATCGGCAAGGGACGCATGGGCAATTTCTTGGAAAACACCGTGGATTGGGGCTTGTCCCGTGACAGATATTGGGGAACTCCGCTTCCTGTTTGGGTATGCGAAAAGTGCGGAAAAATCCACGTCGTAGGCTCCAAGGCTGAGCTCAAGGAATTGGGCAAAATCGAGGGCGATATTGAGCTTCACAAGCCGTTCGTGGACGAAATTACCTTTGAGTGTGAGTGCGGTGGCACTATGCACCGTACCCCTGAGGTTATTGACTGCTGGTACGACTCGGGATCTATGCCGTTTGCACAGTACCACTATCCGTTCGAAAACAAGGACGTGTTCGAAAAAACCTTCCCTGCAGACTTTATTTCCGAGGCGGTTGACCAGACCAGAGGCTGGTTCTATACATTGCTCACCATTTCTACCTTGCTTTTTGACAAGGCACCGTTTAAGAACTGTATCGTTCTCGGTCACGTTAACGACAAAAACGGCGTGAAGATGAGCAAGCACAAGGGCAACGTAGTTGATCCTTGGAGCGTACTCGACAAGCAGGGCGCTGATGCGGTTAGATGGTATTTCTACACCTCGTCCATGCCTTGGCTCCCTTCGAGATTCTCGGCTGACGCAGTTAGCGAGGCGCAGAGAAAGTTCCTCGGTACGCTGTGGAACACCTATTCGTTCTACGTTTTGTACGCAGAAATCGATAAGTTTGATCCTACTAAGTACAATCTCAAGGACTGCGACTTGTCGGTAATGGACAAGTGGGTTCTTTCTAAGCTCAATACGCTTATCGGTAATGTTATGGAGTGGTTGGACGAGTATAAAATTACTGAGTCGGCAAGAGCGATTGCTGACTTTACCGATTTGCTGTCCAACTGGTACATCCGCCGTTGCCGTGAAAGATATTGGGGCAGCGATATGACCGAGGACAAGAAAGCGGCTTATATGACGCTTTATACCGTGCTTGAGACCTTGACGAGATTGTGCGCGCCGTTCGTTCCGTTCGTTTCGGAGTGCATTTACCGCAATATCGTCAAGAGCGTGGACAAAAACGCGCCTGTTTCGGTGCATCTAACTAAGTATCCTGAGGTGGACGAGAGTCTTATTGACAGCGAAATCGAAAAGGAAATGGACACCGCCGTGGTTGCGGCTGAGTGCGGCAGAGCGGCTCGAAACGCTGCTACGATCAAGAACCGCCAGCCTCTCCAAAGGTTGATTTTGAGCGGTGATGGTCTCAAAAATATGAGCGCGGGCATGATGGAAGTTATAAAAGACGAGCTCAACGTCAAGGAAGTCGAGTTCGTTGCTGACGCAGGTGAATTCGCATCCTACGAGGTAAAGCCTCAGCTCAAAACTCTCGGACCTCGCTTTGGCGCAAAGCTTGGCAAGGTACGCGCGCATTTGGCGGAAAACGCTGATAAAATTGCGACTACCGTAAATTCGGGAGCGGAATATATATTCGAGCTTGACGGCGAGCAGGTTGCTCTTACCAAAGAAGATTTGCTCATCGGATTCAACAACAAAGAGGGCTTTGTGGCGGCGAGCGACAAGGGCATAACCGCAGTTTTGGTTACCACGCTCACCGACGAGCTTATCGAAGAGGGAATTTTGCGTGAAATCGTGAGCAAGATTCAGACCATGCGTAAGGACAGCGGATTCGAGGTTACCGATCATATCGTGCTTGGATATTCTTCGGACGCGGAAATTATCAACAAGGTGTTTGGTAAATTTGCCGGCGACCTCAAAAAAGAAGTTCTTGCACGCGAAATCAAGGCTTGTGCCGAAGGCGAAAAGTGCAATATCAACGGCTACGACGCCGTTCTTTCGGTAGTTAAAGCATGATAGCGACGGGCTGGAAGGATTATAAAATTTTGGCCACGGCAGACGGCGAAAAGCTGGAAATGTGGAAGGACGTTTGCTTGCTTCGTCCCGATCCGCAGGTCATTTGGAAAGGCAATATCGATGCAAAAAAAGCTCACGCGAGATATATCCGTAATTCCAGCGGCGGCGGTGAGTGGAAGTACTTTAAACGAATCCCCGACGAGTGGACGGTGGAGTGGAAGGATCTAAAATTCCTTATACGTCCTATGGGATTTAAGCACGTGGGATTGTTTCCGGAGCAATCGGTTAACTGGGCGTTGATGACGGACATTATCAAAAAAACACCCGAACAGGTCAACGTTCTCAACCTTTTTGCCTATACGGGCGGAGCAACAGTGGCTTGTGCCAAGGCAGGAGCAAAGGTTACGCACGTGGACGCAGCCAAGGGTATGGTAGAGCGCGCGGGACAAAACGCAACCTTGTCGGAGATTCCCAAAGACCGAATCCGCTACATTATTGACGACTGCAAAAAGTTTGTTTTGCGCGAGATTAAGCGCGGAAAAAAGTACAACGCAGTTATTATGGACCCACCTAGCTATGGCCGTGGTCCGGGCGGAGAGCTGTGGAAAATAGAGGACAGCCTGTACGATTTGGTGGAGCTTACCACCAAAGTGTTGGAAAATCCTGTTTTCTATCTTATTAATAGTTATACTACGGGGTTGCAACCGTCAGTTATAGAAAATATTTTGCGTCTCAATCTCAAGGCGTTTGGCGGAAAGTTTGACAGCTACGAGGTATGCTTGCCGACGGAAGAGGGAATAGTTCTTCCTTGCGGCTGCTCGGGGCTGTGGCAAAGATAGCGAGTAGATTATTAACGACTCAGTTACTAAAAATTGTGGTGCAATTGCCTGCAATCGGAGATAATTATGAACGAAGAATTGGTAGTTCTTTACGAAGACAATCACATTATCGTGGTGGTAAAGCCACATAATATGCCCACCCAGGAGGACAGCTCCAAGGATAGGGATCTTTTGACTGCCGTAAAGGATTATATCAAAACGAAATACGATAAGCCTGGCGAGGCGTTCGTCGGGCTGGTGCATAGATTGGATAGACCTACCGCAGGCGTTATGGTTTTTGCCAAGACCTCCAAGGCGGCGGCGCGTCTTACCGAGCAGATGAAAGAGGGCGAGTTCGAAAAGAAGTATCTTGCGGTAGTAGTGGGTACGCCTCGCGACAGACGCAGTAGACTTACCAACTACCTCGTAAAGGATGAGGCTAACAATATGGTCAAGATTGCTCCCGCTATGATTGAGGGCGCAAAAAAAGCCGTTCTTGACTACAACACTCTCGAGAGTGCAGGGCAGGTTTCGCTGGTGGACGTAAGGCTTATTACCGGACGCTCGCATCAGGCGAGAGTTCAGCTTATGGGAATCGGCTGTCCGATTTACGGTGACGCAAAGTACGGCGGAGATAGTCTCAAAAAGGGCGCAAATCTCGCGCTGTTTGCATATTCTTTGCGTTTTGCTCATCCTACCACCAAGGAAATTATGACCTTTAAGGTGTTTCCGCCGGTGGAAAATTCGCCGTGGAAGTTCTTTAACGTGCCAAAATACATCAACGTAGTCAAGCCGGACTAAAAAATCGAAGCGGTTGCCACGAAAATTAATTTTTTGGGGCAGGTGGGCGATTAACTGATAAAATTTACCTAGATAGGAGAATTTATATGACAATACATTCGTACGTAGAAGCGTTGCTCAAGTATGCAGAGGAATTTCTTTTGCTCGACTCTTTGGACGAAAGTTATATTAGAGAGAGAGCGTATTCCTTGCTCAATTTGGGATACCCCGATGAAGAAATGACCGTAGACGTAGAGGATTTGGAAGAAATGGCGTCCCCTGCGCTTATCGTTAACAAAATTATGAATTACGCGTTGGAGAGCGGCATAGTTTCGGCAGAAGAAACCGAGCTTTTTAAGGCGCGCCTTATGGACTGCTTTGTTAAAAGACCGAGCGAAATTCAGGAAATTTTCACTTCGATTGCTGCGAAAAATGCGGGCAAGGCTGTTTCGTGGATTCAGGACTACAACGTAAAGAGCGGATTCACCTCCGACCCTATAAAAAGATGGGAGGCTCGTTCCACCAAGGGCAAGCTTGAGGTTAGCTTTTTGCCACAAAAATCCAAGGCGGAAGTTTGCAAGTTCTGCCATGACATAGAGGGTCACGGAATTTATCGAAACCTTCGCGTTGCTCCGCTCGAAATCGACGGCACCGAAACTTATTATATTCCTAGCAAGTATCCTAAGTTCAACGGACAGGGTTATCTTGCGCTCGCCGAACACAAACCGCTTGCGCTTAACGAAAAGACGCTTGGACTTATGGTTAAATTTTTGGCAAGCACCGCAGGACACTTCGTCGCATTTAAGCCTTGTGATTGTCAGAAAAAGCACGGACATCTCGTGGTGGGCGAAAAACTTTTGCCGATTATGAAGGCAGAGGGACTCACTCAGCTCAAAAATAAGGAATATCCGTATATTACGCTTTGGCTGGTGGATTGGTACGTGCCTACTATTCGTATGAGCAGTTCCACTCCGGACAAGCTTATTGAGTTTGCGTTAAAGACCATTTCAGCGTGGAATTTGCCTTGTGGCGTGGCTATGCGCAAGCACGATAATATTTACGTTTTGGATCTCATTTTGACCGGAAACAAGGAAGTTAAGGCAAAAAATGCAGGACTTATTCGCGGAAAACTCGATTTTGCTGCGTTTATGGGTGCGTTTGCTCTCGACAATGAAATTTACGAGGACGCTCTCAAGATAGAAAAGCTTTTGACTAAGGAGCTTAACCTCAAGACTGCGGGCAATCTCGACCACCTCGAGCAGATGATTCAAAAGCTTATGAAGGAAGTGGGTACCGCCAAGCTTTCGCCTATCGAGGCTGCGTTGGACGTAAAGGAAATTATCAACCACACTCTCGAAGAAGCGCTCAAGGACGTTGCCGTGTTCCCTGTTGGAAGCGAGGAGTTGCTTGTGTTGTTCGAGCAGACGTTGGATATTAAAAAGCATATCTAATCGGCGAAAATTTTTTAGATTTTTTGCGCTGAAAAAATAAACGGAATAACAAAAAAGCGAATCAAAAACGATTCGCTTTTTTTGCTTGTAAAATATATTGTGATAACAAAATTTGCAATACGTCATCGCAAATTCCTTACACAAAAGGGATTTAATCCACGATAAAGAATTCATCTTCATCCCATTTGAAAGGGTTGTCTTGGATATATTGCCAAATGGAATCGTAGTCATTTTGGTTACGAACAATGTGATCGTGAAAAGTTTTTGCCAAATGCTAAAACCTAATTGTTTAGTTACGAAACCTTTTGTTTGGGCAACTACGGTAGAAATTGTAGGGGCGAGCATTGCTCGCCCGCCTGCTTCGTTCAAAGATAAAAGCAGGTGAACGTGATTTGGCATAATTGCATAGTTGTCAACGTTGACGCAAGGGTAATATGTTGGAATATTTTTTATAGCGCTCAAAACAACTTGCCCGTAACTTGAAAGATGCTCTTGCTGGCGAGCAATGCTCGCCCCTACGGAGTTGCCCGAAACAGCATCAGTAGAAAAGTGATAATCCTTCCAAAAAATGCATTTTCTGTCCGTAGTACAAATTGTTATGAAATACACGCCAATAGAATTGTAATCATAGTTGCTTAATCGATTTTTCTTTCTAGTTGGTAGTTTCATGGTAAATAATTTATTGATATGGAAAATTTTTAGTCCACGAACAAATCCACTATGCTTTGGCTGTTTACGTCCACGAGACCGAGGGTGGTGATTTTGATGTGCGGAATAACCGGCAAACTCAAAAACGCCATATTCATAAACGGTGCGGAGTCGTTAGGTACACCCAACTTTTGTACGCTGTTTACCATTTTTTCGTGTTGCTCCGCTGCTTCCTTTGCCGAAACCTCGGTCATAAGACCTGCTATAGGTAGCGCCATTTCGCCGATAATTTCACCGCCGTCTACCGCTACCAGTCCGCCACCGATTTCGGTTATGCGGTTGCACGCTGTAGCCATATCTTCTTCGCTTGCACCGATTACGATAAGGTTGTGCGAGTCGTGCGAAACGGTGGAGGCGATTGCGCCTTTTTTGAGCCCAGCGCCTTTAACGAAGCCGATTCCGATGTGCTGAGTGCCGTGGTGGCGCTCGATTACTGCAACCTTGAGAATATCGTCTTGTACCGAAATACCGCTGCCTTTGTCAAAATTCAAAACTTCCTGCGTTTCGGTGGTAAGGATGCTGCCCTTGCTCAAGTTTATTACGCGAGTTTTGCTAGCGGTTGGGCGAACCTTGAAGTTTTTGCGGGTGAGAGGAGCGACTTTTACCGACGAAGTAACCTTGGCTTGCAAAGACTCCGGCGCAACAGGCGCAGAGTAAGGCTTTAGGTCGCCGTTTTCGAATACGACTTCGCCGTTTTTAATAACGGTGTTTATTTTGAAATCGTTAAGGTCGTCGAGAATCAAAACGTCTGCTTTGTAGCCTGGGGCAACTGCGCCTACGTCGCTCAAGCCAAAGTGCTGTGCCGGCACGATAGTCGCCATTTTGATAGCGGTAACAGGGTCTTTGCCTGCGTGAATCGCCATTTTGATAGAGTTATCGAGATGGCCGTTTTTGAGGAGATCGGACGGGTGCTTGTCATCGCTGACCAGCATGCATCTGTCCGCGTACGCGCCGTCAAAAAGGTCAAGCAAATCCATAAGGTTGGTCGCTGCCGAGCCCTGACGTATCATGATTTTTTGTCCTTTGCGCAATTTTTCCAGCGCTTCGTCAATATTGGAGCACTCGTGATCGTCGCGGATTCCTGCTGAAATGTATTTGTCCAGATCCTTGCCTGAGAGTAGCGGTGCGTGACCGTTGATAATTTTTTTGTTGATTTTTGCGTGGATAATCTTTTGGTGAACTTCCTTAAAGCCAAAGTTAACGCCCACGTAGTTCATCATTTCGCCTAGAGCAACGACGCGCGGATGAGAGTAAAACTCCTCGAGATCCTCGGCGGAGAGAACTGCGCCTGCCTCGTCGAACGGAGTTGCAGGGACGCAGGACGGCAACGCAACGTACACGTCAAACGGCAGTCCAACGCTGGATTCTATCATAAAACGGATGCCGTCTTTGCCACAAACGTTGGCGATTTCGTGCGGGTCAGCAACGATAGCGGTCGTTCCGTGCGGAATGCAAGCGCGGGACAACGCGTAAGGCATTAGCATAGTGCTTTCGATATGAATATGTCCGTCGATAAGCCCCGGACAAACGAATTTGCCCTCCGCTTCTACCGTAACGTCGGCAAGGTAGTCGGAATAATCGCCTACACCCACGATATTTTGTCCGTCGATAAGTATATCGGATTTGTAAATCTCATTGGTAAAAACGTTGATGAGGTTTGCGTTTTTGAGTAAGGTAGTCATAGTTTTTTCTCCCAAAAAAAAGATATTATTTGGTTCAAGTTAATTATACCATAAATTTTGCAAATGTACTATAAATTTTGCGATGGTCAATGAACTTTTTATGCGGATTGGCGTAAAAAGGTGAAAAAAACTCCCGACCAAAAAATCGGGAGTTTTGTTTTTGGTTAAAAATACCTTTGAGATTGCAAAAAAACTATTTGTCAAAGGTTTTATTACTTTAACTGCTATATTTTTTTGAATAGTAATTTTGCTTGTCAAACAATACGATATCAAATTTTGAGAGTTTTTAAGTATTGATATTGTATCAATTGTTAAGATTAAAAATTTCATCGTAGGAAACGTTAAGAATTTGTTTAAGTAGAATAATTTCATCGGGATACAAATGGCGCTGTCCTACTTCTATTTTTGCGACTGCACTACGAGTAATATCACAACCTTCAATTTGAAGTTTAATAGCGACATATTCTTGCGTAACCCCTGCTTTTTCTCTTAAAATTCTAATATTATTGCCTATCTTTTTTTCTATTATCTTGTTCATATACGGTCATTAAATTTTTTAATACGAGTATAAAATACTTGACAATATTATATGAAAATGTAATAATAAAATTGCACTTATATAAGTGCAATTTTATTAAGGAGTTATTTATGTATTGTAAAAACTGTGGCAGTTATATTGAAGAAGGTTTATCAAAATGCACATCTTGTAATTATGATGTAGAGCAGGGCGATAAATTTTGTTCCTATTGTGGCAAAGAAGTAAAAGATTATATGAGCGTATGCAGTAACTGTGGAAATACGCTTAAAGGTCAAACAACAATTAAGGAAGCAAAAGAAAAAAGTATAACAAGCGAATTTAGAGCCAATGTATTAAATATTACGTATTTGTCTTTATTTACTAACATTGTGTCAGTGTTTCTACTAATATTTTTATTATTTTTACCTATATATTCTTGTGAAAGTGAATTAATAGATGCCAAATCTTTTTCATTGATTGATGAAATAAAGTTGTATGTTGACATCCAAAAAGCGGGCATTATAAGAATCTCGTTATCAGAAATGCTTCTTCCTTTTGCTGAACTTTTATATATAATTATTGCGAGTGTTGTGTATGCAATAAGATCATGCAAAGATATAATAAATCTTATGATGTTAGATAGGCATGCATTAAATGTAAAGTATAGAAAAACAAAAATAAAAAAAGGAATTGCTAGAAACTGGCGAAACATTTTAAGTGTTGTTCCAGTGTTGGTACTAGGTGATATCATTTTAACCAAAATTATTGTTAAATTCTCAACAAAGTATGGGGAGAATCAGCTTTTAAAGTATACAAGGCATATGAATTTTTTTGATGGAGTGACTTCTTATGTTGCGATAGTAGCGGTTCTTTATGTAGGGTTGATAATATTAACTGTTAAGAAGACAAAAGAAGAAATAAAGATTTATTAAAATCTAAGTTATTATATCTTAATAAAAAAAGAGGTCGAAGAAGACCTCTTTTTTTATTACCTTATTTGATATTAAAGAAAATTTTTTATCGTAGTATATGGTTTGTACTATTTTTATGCTCATTAAAGTAGGAAACGTTTTTATATGTATCTTGCGCTAAATTACTTCGGTTGCGGTTTCATCGTAGTCCTGCTGACCCACGATATTGTGAATTTCCGACTTGCTAGTTTCTTCGTCGTAGGTGAGATAACGGATGTGCAAAACGTCGTTTTCTCGCAAATAAGTTCCTCCGTGCTCGTCCACTTCCGCGCCTTCTTTTTGGTGCGTGAGCGAGAGAACGAAGAGGTTGGACGGCCACAAAATGTCGCGAATTTGCTTGCCCACCGCAAACGAGCCTGCCTTTACGGTAACGAAGGTGTCGATTACCTGATGCTCGCGGTGCTTGTTTTGCGATTCCACTCTTGCTTCGAGAACGTTGTCGTTGGTGGATTTGGTAAAGAAAATTTCGGTTATTACGAAGGACACCGCTGCTACGACGATTACGTACAGAACATTATTGTGACATGACAGCGCTTCGACTGCGAATACGATAGCGGTGAGAGGCATTTTCATCATACCTGCGATACACGCGGTGATGCCCAGCACCAATATTGTGGAGTAATACTGCTCGCTAACCGAGCAATATCTTGTCAAAACTTCGGCGATGATTGCAGACATTACGCCACCGATTGCGAGAGTCGGCAAGAATATTCCGCCCGTAATTCCGCTGGTGTTTGCCGAAACGGTGAGGGTGGAGCGCACGATGAGTATAAGAATAAGCATATGGATGGCGTTGTTGCCGTCAAACAAGTGCAGTATGGTTTCGTGACCGGTGGAGATAAAGTCATAAGAAATTATTCCCATAAAGAGCGTGAGCAAAAGTATTGCCGACAGCTTGATGTAAGTAGGAACTTTTTTGAGAGTGCGGGAAATGAAAGCGTTGATGAGCTTGAAGTAATTAAGAAAAATTACCGCAAACAATCCCATAATCACGCCAACTACGAGAGGCAACCAAATTTCCTTTGGCACGAGCGAAACGAGAACAAGGTCCGGGAAAAGCGTTACCGAAACTTTGAAAATAGGCGCTAAAATTTCGGTGGTGAGTCTACAGAACATTACCGACACTGCCGAAACGAGAATTATCATTGGAGAGATTCGCTGGTGTGCTTCTTCGATTGCGAATAGCACTCCCGAAATAGGCGCGCCCGTTGCTGCCGAAAAGCCTGCACACGCTCCGCCCGTCATGAGATAGCGTTTCCAAGCCTTGCGTTTTTTGCCGGCAAAGTACAGGCTTGCCGCACCCGTAGCCGTACCCATTTGTACCGACGGACCTTCGTTTCCGAGAGGTACGCCAAACAAAAACGAGCCCAACGACAGCACGAAAGTTCCGATTATGGAGCGTGGCCAGCTGAGTGGGAGAAGCCCACGCAAAATTCCGATGGAAGAAGGAATTCCGCCACCCTTAAGGTCGGAATATTTTTTGTAGACCAAGCTCAAGACGATGGCAAAGAGTATAAAGAGCGGAATTGCTACTGCCAGCATATACAAATGCTCGCCCATAAAGTGATAGCCTTTTTCGGATAAGTGAATTATATGTTTTGCGCAGTATTTGTACAAAACGATGATTACTGCGGTGAATATACCCGTAATTGCGCCGAAAATAAAGACGGGAAATACTAAATTAAGCAAGAAATTCTTTTGTTTTTTGTTCATAGCCGTTGTCCTAAAGAATTTAGTTGTCGTTAAGCATTGGTATTGTAAATAAAACCGCGGTTTTTGTCAAGGGATTGCGTTGATTACAAGTAAATTTTGACATTTGGACGAAATTTATTGCGATTTTTGTACGATAGTGGTATAATACTATCGATAAGGGCATTTTGCCCGAACGAAAATAATTTTATAATTAATTTTTACTATTATTGGAGGAGAGAAACAATGTTGGATAGAAAGGTGGCAAAATTACTCGAAGAACAGATTACAAAAGAATTGTATTCTGCATATCTTTATTTGGATTTTTCGAACTATTACAAGGACGCAGGTCTTGACGGATTTGCCAACTGGTACTACGTTCAAGCGCAGGAAGAGCGTGACCATGCTATGCTGTTTATGAAGTTTTTGCAAAACAACGGCGAAAAGGTTAAGCTTTACGCTGTCGATCAGCCGGACAAGGAGCTTAAATGCAATATGGACCCGCTAAGAGAGGGTATGAAGCACGAAATTTACGTTACTTCGCTCATCAATACCATCTACAAGGCTGCGTATGAAATTTCGGATTTCCGTACCATGCAGTTCCTTGATTGGTTCATTAAAGAACAGGGCGAAGAAGAGAAAAACGCTGACGATATGATTAAGAAAATGGAGTTGTTTGGGACTGACGCCAAAGGACTTTATATGCTCGACAACGAACTCAAAGCAAGAGTTTATACCGCACCGTCCTTGATTTTGGACTAAAAATTTCAACAACGTACCCCGCGTTTCGTGACGTAAAGCGTTTTGTTTCGAAAAGAATATGGTGTAAAAAAGAACCGTTTGCTATAATAAGCGAGCGGTTTTTTGGTAAAAGCGAGAGATCTTTGCTAGGCTAACGGGCAAGCGGCAATAGCGCGTTGGCGTTGCGGGCGGAAACCGTCGTTTTTGCGTTTTGCTCCAAATTTTGTACCTACAAAGCAGACAAGTTTGTGGAAAGCGGGATTTTCGCACGGAATATGCGCAAAATTAAAAAAATTATAAAAAATTCAGCGGAAATTATTGCTAATTTTTGCTAATCAATGTATAATGTAATAAGACTGCAACGGGGAAAGGATATGGAAAAGTTCAAAAATTATTTATTGCAATGCAAAGAACGCTTATTGCTTGAGTTACAGGGCAAGGAGTTAGTCTATAACATCATAGACGTGCTTGCCGTTGCGCTACTCATTTACATTATCTTTGCGTTCCTCAAAAAATACAACTGCACGAGATTGATAAAATATCTCGTTGTGGGAACTTTCGTTTCGCTTATTCTTTCGGCGGGATTCTTTCCGCTCCCAATGCTGGCGTATTTGTCAAAATTCGTTATGCTTGCGACGGTGATTTGTTGCACTATACTTTTCCGCTCGGAAATCAAGAGAACCTTGTGGAAGCTTTCTTCGCCAAAGGAAGCAGAGGAGAACTTTACTACGACTTACGACGTTTCCGACCAGGAGCTTCGTCATACTATTTCGGAAATTGTCCGCGCCACCATTAATATGGCAAAAAAAGACGTGGGCGCGCTTATGCTTATTGCGCCTAACGATATTCCGGACAGCGTTATCGACAGCGGCACCAAGATGGACAGTAAACTTTCTTGTCCGCTTATCGAATGCTTGTTCAATACCAAAGCACCGCTTCACGACGGTGCGGTAATAGTAAGAGCAAACCGCATTATCGCGGCAGGTTGCTTTTTGCCACTCACCCAAAACCCTGACGTGGACAAGGAACTCGGAACCCGTCACCGTGCGGCAATCGGTATAACCGAGGAGAGCAACGTTATGGCGATAGTCGTTTCGGAGGAGACAGGGGTTATTTCGGTGGCAATCCGCGGAGAGTTGGAGAGATATTTCGACGCAGTTGCGCTTACCGACAAGCTCGAGCAGGTTTACGGACTCAAAGCCGTTACGAGCGAAAAGGAATCGAAGTTTATGAGGAGGCACCGCTAATTTATGGCAAAGAAAGCTGCTGAAAAAAAGGGGAATCCTTTGGTAAGATTTTTGAAATGGGCGTTCGTCAAGAATATCGGGCTCAAGATAGGCGCGATTTTTATGGCGGTTGCTATTTGGATGATAATTACTATTTTGTAATTTGTCGCAATACTTTTGGTTTAAACCGTAAGATTTAGAGATAATTTTTGGAATTTGCGCTGAAAAAGCGTATATTATATTTTTTAAGGAGAAACTGACTTATGAAATTGCCTGTTAATTTCGACGAAATTCTTTTGCCGAAAGAGAACCTTGATATGAGTAAGTGGGGCGTAGTTGCTTGTGACCAGTTTACTTCTCAGCCTGAGTACTGGGAAGATTTGGCTGACAAAATCGGCGACGCACCTTCCACCCTCAACCTTATCTACCCAGAGTGCTATCTTACTGATAACACCGAAAAGCGTATCGCTAAGATTATCGACAACATGAACGATTATCTCGACAAGGACCTTTTCCGTACTATCGACAACGGTCTTATTCTTATCGAGAGAAAAACTCCTATGGGCAACGTTAGATACGGTCTTACTATGATCGTTGACCTTACCCAGTACAGCTTTGATCCAAAGGACAAGGCGCTTATCCGTGCTACCGAAGGCACCGTTGTAGAGCGTATTCCGCCTCGCGTTGCTATCCGTAAAAACTGCCCGCTCGAGCTTCCACACATCCTTCTTTTGATTGACGATGACGAGCGTAGCGTTATCGAGCCACTCAAGAATATGGATTTGGAAGTTGTTTACGATACCGACCTTATGGGTGACGGCGGACACGTAAAGGGCTATCACGTTAAGGATACCGCTTTCGTAGAAAAGGCGCTTACTAAGCTGCTCGAAAAGAGCACCGCTAAATACGGCGAGCCACTTCTTTTTGCAGTAGGCGACGGAAACCACTCTCTTGCTACCGCTCAGGCTTGCTACAACCCTGAAAACCCTAAGTCCAAGTACGCTTTGGTAGAAGTAGAAAACGTTTATGACGAGGGAATTTTGTTCGAGCCTATCCACAGAGTAGTTTATCCTAAGGATAAGGCTCATTTCCTTGCTGCTCTCAAGAAGGAAGTTAACGGACCTGTTTCCACCAAGCTCTTTGTGGACGCTAGCGAAGAAGTTCTCACTCTTCCTGCTTCTGCAATCGAAGGCGTTGACGTCGTTCAAAAGTTCCTTGACAAGTACCTCAAAGAATTCGGCGGCGAGCTCGACTATATTCACGGCGAAGAAGATCTCCGCAAGATTTGCGCAGAGACCAACGGCGTAGGTATTATCCTCAAGGGTATGGACAAGGGCGAACTCTTTGACTACGTAGTTAAGAACGGCGTTCTTCCACGCAAAACCTTCTCTATGGGTGAAGCTTGCGAAAAGCGTTATTATATTGAGGCAAGAAAGATCAAATAATTATCTATCAATTTGATTTTGCGCTAAATAGAAAAATAAAAACCGTCGGTGAAAATCGACGGTTTTTTGTATGCGTAAAATTAGTTTTCCTAATAAATTTATTTTTCTTTGGATTCGCGTGGGGCGAAAATTATTTTTGGTCGGGCTCTTTTTCGTCGTCATCAGGGTCGTGCATTACGAAGCCGATAGGACGGCGAGGCTTAGGTGGCTCTTCCACCTGCTTTTTGAGCTTGGTGAGAAGGAAATTGAGCTGGCTAATGTGCTGAATCAACACGCTGTCCACGCCGTTGACGAGTCCGCGAAATACGAGCGTAACAGATTTTTCGTAGGTGATTTCGGTAACCTGCATCATTACGGATTGCCCGAACTGAGTCAGGCACACGCCCAGCTCCTCGTCGGGATTTAGCGTTTGCTCGTAGGCTTGGATGTATTTTCGGATTATGTCAAACTGCGTATCTGACCACATATGGCGGACGGGCAAATCCGCGTAGTTTTTGATATTCAGCGCGGGCGGTGCAGTAGGTGCGCCTACTGGAACTTCGACGGGGGTTACCTCGTTGATTTGTTTTTCTTCCATAATGTTACCTCTCAATATATTAGTTTAGTTTGCATTAAGTTTTGTTATATGATATGAGGGCAAATGCCTTGCGGTCACAAAATTTCGACAACGTACATGCTTTTTTGCGCCAAACACCTTGCGATAATGTGCCGAAAGTCTGCTATATTCTACAAGGCTATTTTTCTATCATAATGTCGATAATTTCCTTGTCCGTTTCTCTCATACCCTTGTAGGCGAGGCGGGATACGGATTTTATCGTTTCTTCTACGCCCTTTTTTACGATACCTTCGCCTGCGTAAAATTCACATCCGCTGTAGTACATAGCCATGCCCAAAAATCCGCTCTCTATCGCGAGAGAGATCTTTGCCGCGCACGACGCCTTTGCTCCGTCGCAAATAACTCCGCTGCTGATGGCAAGGGTGTTGACGAGAGTGTGAGCGATTTCTTCCTTTCGTCCGCCCTTGAGATACACTATTCCGCAAGCCGCAGCCGCGCCTGCTGAAATTACTCCGCAGTAAGCCGACAAAGTACCGATGCCCGTTTTTAGATGTATGGTGATTAGGTTGGAAACGCACAGCGCGCGCAAAAGCTGTTCGTGACTAGAACCGAGATATTCGGCGTATACTACGACGGGAATAGAGGCGGTTATGCCTTGGTTTCCGCTTCCGCTATTGATAATAACGGGCAGCTCGCAACCGTTCATACGCGCGTCGCTACCTGCCGCGGCGTAGGCCTTGGCGCGTTCTTTTACGCTGTCGGGCTCTTCGTTGAGATACACCTTGCCGATATTTGCACCGTAGGAGTTTTTTAGTCCCTCTTTTGCGATTGCCATGTTGTAATCTATTTGTCGCTCCAAAGTTTCGCAAACCTCGTCGATTTCCACTTCGGAAGCGAATTCGATAATTTTTTCTACCGACAGACAACTGCGATCGGTTTTTTTGCTTACAGCAGTGTTTTGATTTTTGAGCAAAATTTCGTTGTCAAGGCGGATTTCTACGATATTGGTGTGGTTTCCTACCAGCTTTACGAAAGCCGAGTGATCGTGAGAGAGCAGGGTAACTGCTATTTCGAAAATTTCGTCGGAGCACGAGCGCTTGACCGTTACGGGAAACTCGCGCATAAATTCAGCAACGAGAAGTGTCTCGTTTTCTTTGATTTCGGATAGCACCGAAAGCTCTTTTTCGGCGTTACCCAGCGCAATTCCAGCGCAAAGTGCTGCTTCGATACCCTTGAGCCCCTTGGTGTTGGGAACGGTAACGCTTTTGACGTTTTTT
>JAFQMX010000047.1 GCA_017396125.1 Clostridia bacterium | reverse complement strand
CCCAAAAAATCACGTAAATTTGCGGTTATTGTTACAAAAAACCGCATACGTATAAAAAAAATAAGGACTCCTAAAATTAATTTAGAAGTCCTTGATTTGCTTAATTTTCATTAATAACGCCCTTATTTTGCGCTATTTACCCTTATTTCATAGCTTCTTCGACTGCTACTGCGAGTGCTACGGTTGCGCCTACCATTGGGTTGTTACCCATTCCGATAAGTCCCATCATCTCTACGTGAGCAGGAACGGAAGAGCTACCTGCAAACTGAGCGTCGGAGTGCATACGGCCCATGGTATCAGTCATACCGTACGAAGCAGGACCTGCAGCCATGTTGTCCGGATGGAGAGTTCTACCGGTACCGCCACCACTTGCTACCGAGAAATACTTTTTACCGGTATCGTAACAAAGCTTTTTGTACGTTCCTGCAACAGGGTGCTGGAATCTGGTTGGGTTTGTGGAGTTACCGGTGATGGAAACGTCAACGTCCTCGTGCTGCATAATTGCAACGCCTTCTCGCACGTCATCAGCGCCGTAGCAGCAAACCTTTGCTCTTTCTCCGTCGGAGTAAGCAATTCTTTCTACTTCGTTAAGCTCGCCGGTAAAGTAATCATATTTGGTCTGAACGTAGGTAAATCCGTTGATGCGGCTAATAATCATAGCTGCGTCTTTGCCAAGACCGTTGAGAATAACTTTAAGTGGCTCTTTGCGCACTTTGTTAGCGGTTCTTGCAATACCGATAGCGCCTTCTGCAGCTGCAAAGCTCTCGTGGCCTGCGAGGAAGCAGAAGCACTTGGTGCTCTCGGTAAGAAGCATAGAAGCAAGGTTTCCGTGACCCTGTCCTACGAGTCTCTGCTCAGCAACGGAGCCAGGAACGCAGAACGCCTGAAGTCCTTCGCCGATAGCAACGGCCGCATCAGCAGCCTTGTTCTTTCCCTGCTTGATTGCGATTGCGCAACCTGCGGTATAAGCCCAGCTAGCGTTGTCGAACGCAATAGGCTGAATACCCTTTACGATAGAATCAACGTTGATTCCCTTTTCGTCGCAAATCTTCTTTGCTTCTTCCAAATCCTTGATTCCGTTTTTAGACAAAGCAAGGTTGATTTTTTCTATTCTTTTCTCATATCCTTCAAAAGTTACCATAAAAATCTCCTTATTCCTTGCGTGGGTCAACGTATTTTGCCGCGCCTGCAAATCTACCGTAAGTTCCGGTAGCCTGCTTGAGTGCCTCGTTAGCATCAACGCCCGCCTTGATCTTATCCATCATTACGCCGAGTCTTACGAACTCATAACCAATAACGAGATTGCGTTCGTCCAATGCAAGTCTGGTGATATAACCTTCTGCAATTTCGAGGTATCTTACACCCTTCTTTTCGGTGCTGTAAATAGTACCAACCTGAGATCTGTGGCCCTTGCCCAAATCTTCGAGTCCTGCACCGATTTCCAAACCGCCTTCGCTAAACGCAGACTGAGTTCTGCCATAAACGATTTGCAAGAAAATCTCACGCATAGCGGTGTTGATTGCGTCACAAACAAGGTCGGTGTTGAGCGCTTCGAGAAGAGTTTTGCCTGGGAGAATTTCGCCTGCCATTGCAGCGGAATGAGTCATACCCGAACAACCGATAACTTCTACAAGAGCCTCACGGATGATACCCTCTTTTACGTTAAGCGTAAGCTTGCACGCGCCCTGCTGTGGTGCACACCAACCGATACCGTGGCTAAGTCCACTGATATCTCTTATTTCCTTGGCCTGTACCCACTTGCCCTCCTCTGGAATAGGAGCAGGTCCGTGATGAGGACCCTTGGCGATACAAACCATATTTTCTACTTCTTTAGAAAAATGCATAGATGCCTCCGTAAAAACAATATTTGGGATATTATACCAAAAAAAAATTCATTTTGCAAACGTTTCTATATCATTTTGTAAATAAGTTGTGAAAATATTATCGAATAAAACGGGTTAAATCAAAAAGCCCGCCTAAAAAACCTCTTTTTACAAAATTTACCACAAGTTTTTGTCAATTTTGAAACAAACGGCTTGACTAAACCAAAGAATAATTTTATAATAAAATCGTTATTAAAATATAATTATCAGGGGAAATATGAAACTTTCGGAGTACATCGTAAAATTGAGAATAGCAACGCGTAGCGCCACGATGTGCGAAAACGTTAGCGGAAAAAACAAAAATACCTTGTCGCTAAAAACAAAGATTTTGTTTTTGCTCCGAAACAAACCGCTCTCCCCGTCGGACTTTATGTCCATTTTGCAGCTTTCTAAAACCAATTTGGCGATACTCATGAAATCTATGGTAGAAGAAGATTTGGTCATAAAAACCAGAAACAACGCTGACAAACGAGAGATTACCTATAAAATCACCGATGCAGGTATAAAATACTTGGACGAAAGGCTGGAAATTATAGAATCTTGCGCCAAAACTTTGGGCGAAGACTACGACTCCGCCATACAAAAATTGCGCGAAGCGCTTAGCGTTTTGGAATTTATTATTTGATTTTTTGTAAAATTCAAGCGTGCGACGAGCATACTATTATATTATAGCGAGGTAACTATGCTAAAACTTTACAACACTATGTCCAGGCAAAAAGAAAAGTTTGAGCCTATTAAAGACAAGGTAACCATGTATTCTTGCGGTCCTACCGTGTACAGCTACGCTCATATCGGAAATATGCGTGCGTACATTTTTATGGATACCGTGCGCAGAGTGCTTAAATACGACGGTTACAAGCTTAAGGGCGTTATGAATATTACCGACGTTGGACACCTATTGAGCGACGCTGACGACGGTGAAGACAAGATGGCAAAAGCTAGCCGTGAGCAAAAGAAAACTCCTTATGAAATCGCGGAGATTTATACCAAAGCCTTTATGGACGACCTTGCTCGTCTCAATATCGGCAAGCCGGAGGTTATCGCAAAGGCTACCGAACACATTGACGATATGATAAAATACGTCGTTGCTTTGGTGGAAAAAGGATACGGATACGAAACCAGCGACGGAATTTATTTCGACATAAGCAAATTCCCGTCTTACGGAAAACTCAGCCGTCTCAACCTTGACGACCAGATAGCAGGCGCAAGAGTGGAAGTTAACGACGAGAAGCGCCACCCTGCAGACTTTGCGCTTTGGAAAAAAGCACCAAAAGAGCACATTATGCAATGGGAATCGCCTTGGGGCATGGGCTATCCGGGCTGGCATATCGAATGCTCGGCTATGAGCAAGAAGTATTTGGGTGCTGAATTCGATATTCACACCGGCGGCGTAGACCATATACCTGTTCACCACGAAAACGAAATTGCACAAAGTGAGGCGCTAGAAGGTCACTCCACCGTTAAATACTGGATGCACGGCGAATTCATGCAGGTAGACGGCGGAAAAATGAGCAAATCTCTCGGCAACACCTACACTGTTTCTGACCTTATGCAAAAGGGCTTTTCGCCAATGTGCTTTAGATATTTCTGCCTTAACACTCATTATCGCAAAAAGCTTAACTTTACCTTCGAGGGCATGGAGGGCGCAAAGGTTGCGTACAACCGCTTGCTCACTCTGCTCGATACTCACAAGAACGGAACGTCAAAAACCGAAGATAACGTTATTGCCAACTACAAAAATCAGTTCTGTGAGGCAATTGACGACGACGTAAACATTCCTCTCGCACTCGGCGTTTTGTGGACTATGCTAAAAGAAGCGCCAAGCAAGGATATCTACGCACTTGCTCAAGAGTTCGACAAGGTGTTTGGACTCAGCCTTGACCAGCCTCCTGTAAGAGAAGAAGTTGCCGTTCCTGACGAGGTTAAAAAGCTTGCGGACGAAAGACTCGAAGCGCGCAAAAACAAGGACTGGGCGCAGAGCGACAAGCTTAGAGACGAGATCGCAAAGCTTGGCTACGTGGTTATGGACAAAAAAGACGGCTACGAACTCAAAAAAGCGTAACTGTAAATTAAAATAAAAAAACGACGGTGAAATATCCGTCGTTTTTCTTTTGAAAAAATGCTGTTTCTACTGGCAAAAAATTTACCGCATGGTCAAAAATTAATGGATACGTATACTAAATTTAGTGACCGATATCTATTACCTGCGCCTCGTCGTAGCACACCGAAAACTCGCCTCTAATTTCGTCTTTCGAAAAGATTTTTATCGGCAAGTCCATATAATGACAATGCAATATATATCCCCCGTCCACCTTGCTTACAAAGTTTACGTTAACCGTAATTTCGCGCTTGCCACTAAAAAACGCGGTAGGGGGAACTGCTTTTCCATTTATAATATTATAGCCAAAAAGCGTGGCTACGTACGAGTCAGGCGGGTTACTTTTAAGCATCAATGCACTACCGCTCGCCCAAACTTTCCCGCGTCGCAAAATGGCAATATTTCCCTCAAAATCTTTGATTTGCTCAACGTCCGAGGTCAGCCACAACACGTTGACTTTTGCGCTAGTCGCCAAACGCCACAACTCCTGCACCCCGCTACCGTCCAAAATATCGCTAGGTTCGTCCACAATAATAACGGACGGACATTTTATCATAGCGCGAGAAAAATACGCCTGCGCCTTTTCCGCGCCCGTCAGCTCCTCTACTCTTTTGCCCAAAAATTCGTTTGGTAAATCAGCAAGTTTTGTTTCTTTGTCCCCCAATTTACGCACCTTTAACGGAAAAAGCAAGTTATCTTTTACGTTGCCCTTTTTAAGCGCGGTTTGCGCCGAAATCAGCGACACGTTGCGACGCTTTGGCGAGATATCCCCAACCTCTTTTTCGCCCAAATAAACCTCTCCGTTTTCAATTCTGGCAAGCCCCGCAAAAACGTGGGCGAGAGTAGTTTTTCCGCTACCACTTTCGCCAAACACAGCACAAAACCCCTCACCAAAATCAAAGGTGAAGTCACTTAAAAAGACTTTGTCGTGAAATTTTACAGTTACATTTGATAATCTTGCCATCAAGAGCATTATAACAAAATTTATTAATTCTAGCAAGCCGTCAAATATCAAAATATTAGTTTCGTTCTTAAAAAACTGTTAATATTTTAATGTTATTTTGTAATAAATTTATTTTATTTGATTATCACTCTCCGAGCGCCAAAACGTTTGCCTTAATTTGAAATATGGAATATAATATTAATATGGATTTTGCAGAAATTAGAGAAAGTGAAAATAAATACGCAGTTCGCACCGGAAACAGGCATAATATTTGCTTTGCGAAAGGTGAAGGTTGCAAGCTTTATGATACCAACGGCAAGGAATATATAGATTTTGTCGGGGGATATGGCGAAAACACTTTGGGATATTCTCACCCGGGGCTTACTCAAACCATATCCGAGCAATCTCAAAAATTGATCAACTGCTCCAACCTATATTTTTCCGAACCTCTCGCCAAACTTTGCAAAACCCTGGTGGAAGATACTATTTTTAGTAAAGCCCTTATTTGTTCGGGACACTACGATGCGTTTTTCGGCCTCATTTCTTTCGTGAGAAGATACTGTCAGCTTGCAAAAGACACGCGCAAAACAATAGTTGCGGTTACCGAAAACAGATATTTTAATATTGACAGCAAGCTGTTCAGCATGCAGGACAGTATAAAGGAAACATTTAATATCCGCGCTGTACCGTACGGTGACAAGGAGAAACTCAGACAAGCGTTTGACGGAACCGTTTGCGCGGCGATAATTTCGCCTATTATGTCCGACGGTGTTACTGTAATGGACAACGATTACGTTTTGAGCTTTTACGCACTGGCAAAATCCGCATCAGCAATAGTTTCGATTGATGAGTCAAATCTTGGATTCGGCTGCACTGGTAAAACATTTGCTTACGAGCACTACGGCATCAATCCCGACATTGTTTCGCTATCAAAGGGCTTGGGCGGTGGCCTAATTATGGGCGCGCTTTTGCTTCGCCGTGACATTGCTCTACTCCCTACCGGCAAGCGTCAGCTCACGCAGGCATCAGCACTAGAATGTGAAGCGGCTAATTTCGTAATTTCAAAGCTTAAGGGTGGAATGCTGGATGAGGTTAATGCAAAGGGCGAATATTTACTTGCCAAGCTCAGCAAGCTCAGAAAATACAACTTTGTCGTAGATATAAGGGGAAAAGGCTTAATTTACGGAATTGAACTCAGCAGCAAATTACGTGCGGAAAAGGTTGCTCTTACGATGGAACAGCACGGATTTTTGATAGACGTTACCGCAAAAAACACCTTGCGTCTCACTCCTCCGTTTGTCGTTACCGAACACGAAATCGACTTGTTTACCGATGAGCTCGCTCGAATATTCTCCGAAACTAACGTTTGATTTTATTACGTTCAGCGCAATGATATAAATTTACTAATGTTTTTACTTACAATCATTTTTGAAATCAAAAGGGCCGAAGCACTAAGCTTCGGCCCTTCTTTTGTGTTGTATCAACAGATATTATTCGTAATGCACACCACCAAAGAAGTCTATATATACTCTTGGCAAGGTAATCTTTCCGTCGGTACAACTCATTTCTTTAACTTTCAAAAACTGTCCGCCACCTGCAAGCCAAATCTCAGCAAGCGTAACTTGTTGCCAGCTTTCCACAGTTCCTCTATAAGAGATGCTTTCAAGAGCAGGCAAGTTATATATTGCTTTATCTCCGATAGATTTGATACCGCTACCCAAAACAAGAATAGTTAACTTTTCGATAGTACTAATTGCATAATCTCCGATAGTCTCTACGCTATCAGGAATAGTGAGCGAAAATATCTCGTGACATTCACTAAATGCCATAACACCTATACTCTTTACACCGTTTTCGATAGTAACGCTTTCCATATCCCAGCATTTGGCGAAGCAATTGTTTGGAATAGCAGTTACACTACCCGGAATGGTTACCGACTTGAGTTCTTGGCAAGAATAAAATGCAGAAGCACCTATACTGGTAAGGGTAGATGGCAAGCTTACGTTTGTCAAACTAGTGCAACTATTAAATACAGAATTGTCTATGGTTGTCAAATTGTTGGGCAAAGTTAAGCTTGTCATAGCCATACATGTCCCAAATGCCAGTTCTCTCAAAACGGTAACACTATCCGGAATAACTACATTCTGCAAACTTCTGTTACCCAAGAAACATTGCTCAGCAATTTCGGTCAAGCCGTCAGAGAGCTTAAGAGTCCTAACTGCCTCACAAGCATTAAATGCGCCTTTACCCAAAAAGGTTACGGTATTAGGTAAGCTTATGGCTCTCAAATTAGGACAGTGAGCAAACGCACTTTTACCAATGGTAGTAAGCCCCTCATTAAAACCAAAGTCTCTCATTCCAGCATAAGCAAATGCCTGTTCATTAATCTTCAATACCGAAGAAGGCAAAGTAATCGAAATCAAGCCCTCACAGTGGAAGAATGCATTTTCCTTAATAATGGTAACACCTTCCGGAATATTGACATTGTTCAATTTAGTACTCATTGAAAACAAGTAAGTATCGATTTCGGTTAGGCTCTCAGACAAGGTCACTTTTTCAAGGCTTTGAGTCGAAGCAAAAGCATTTTTCCCGATGGTAGTTACGCTGTTCGGAACAGTAATATTTTTCAAACTTGCGTTGCCAGAAAAAGCTGTTTGCGCAATGGTGGTAGTACCTTCTTTGATCACATATTCAGTTTCCGTCTTGCCGTGAGCATACAATACGAAGGTTGTATCGTCTTTGGAATATACGTGGCCATCAACAAGCTTCAAATGTGGATTTTCTTCACTGATTGAAATATTCGCCAAGGCATTAGAACCCGAAAATGCTTCAAATCCAATGGTTTCGAGTTTGCTACCAAAATTAATGGTGGTCAAAGATTCACAAGATGCAAATGCGTTATTGCCAATCGAAACGATAGATTCAGGAAGCTTAACCGTAATAATATTAGTCATAAAGAACGCACCCACTCCAATACCAGTTACAGGCAAATCCTTATACGTGCTTGGCACAACGATTCTTCTATCAACACATTTGTCAATGGAGTTAAGAATATATGACTTTCTATCTTTTGCCATCGTATACTTCATACCATCGGATGCTTTTTCAGCAGTACACACAGTACAAATGCCGTCGGAATTAAAATCGTGAAGATCAAGATCCTTTTCAACTTCACAGCCTCTTACGGTACAGGCATACCAATGGCAAGCATAGTCACCAGTCCATGTGTCACTCCAAATATGGTCACCGGTATCGCCATATTTAAAGGTTTCCTTGCTTTTAGCACCGCATTTGCAGGATTTGTAATATTTAGCGACGTTTTGACAGTTTGCAGGACTTGCAAGGAACTGCTCTTCTGCTACCTGCTCAGAAAAGCTGTGGACGTGCGGATCTTCCTTACATGCTACACACAACAAGGACATTACCAAAACAGGCAATATCATAAGTAGACATTTTAACATCTTACTTTTTTTCATAATATTTCTCCCTATATTAAATTTTTCTACGTTACTTAAAGGCCACGTAAAATATTAACTAATTAATAATTTTGATCAAAGCCAAAATAAATTACATCTTTTCCGGTGCTTTGAGCAGTATAAGTGACATACCCTTTTTGAGCACGTCTCTGACCATAGCAGTAATTTTGAGTCTAGCGGTGGTAGCAGCCTCGTCGTCGGTGATTACTCTGCAATCAAAATAGAATTTATTGAAAAGCTGTGCAAGGTCAATGAGATATCTAGAAATGATGCTTGGCTCATACTTTTCACCAGCGTCAACAACGGTAGCATCAAACGCGTCGATATGCTTGATTATGGAATAGCAAACGTCGGAGGTGAGCTGGGAAAAATCCACAGCCTTGTCGCTATCGTAATTGCCCTTTTCGAGCAAAGAACAGCATCTTGCGTGAGTGTATTGCAAATACGGTCCGGTCTCGCCGTCAAAGTTAAGCGCCTTATCGTACGAGAATACCATATCCTTGATTCTGCCGGTAGAAAGCGCGCCAAAAATTACTGCGCCCACGCCCACGTCTTCTGCAACCTTTTCTTTTCCTTCGAGATTAGGATTTTTGGTATTAATAATATCCAAAGTCTTTTTTACTGCGGTATCAAGCACGTCGCGCAAGAACACTACCTTGCCATGTCGGGTGGACAACGTGCAATTTTCCAGGCTTACCATACCAAACGGTACGTGCACGCAATCCTTGTGCCAATCAAAGCCCATAAGCTCCAAAACCTTGAAAACCTGCTTGAAATGCAAATTTTGCTGGTACGCCACGACGTAAAGGTTCTTATCGAAATCATAGGTACGCTTGCGGTAAAGCGCTGCCGCCAAATCTCTGGTTGCATATAGCGACGCTCCGTCAGATTTAAGAATTAGACACGGCGGAATGTCCTCGCCCATTTCCACAACGTACGCGCCCTCGCTTTCCACAAGAAGATTCTTTTGTTTGAGCATATCAACGATTTCATCCATCTTATCGTTGTAAAAACTTTCGCCGTTGTAGCTGTCAAAGGTAATATCAAGGCGCTTGTACACCTTGTCCACTTCTCTTAGGGTAGTTTCCTTGAAAGTATTGAAAATAGCAACCGCGGTTTCGTCCTCGTCCTCGATTTTCTTAAACCACATTCTTGCTTCGTCGTTTAGGCTTTCGTCCTTTTCCGCTTCGTCGTGGAATTTTACATAAAGCTTGAGGAGAGAGTCCATAGTTTGTTCTTCACCGTTACCCCATTTGAGATATGCGGTAATAAGCTTGCCGAACTGAGTTCCATAATCGCCGAGATGGTTGATGCCCACAACGTTGTAGCCGAGATAATCGAAGATGCGGTAAAGCGATCCGCCAATAACGGTGGTCAAAAGATGACCGATATGGAACGGCTTGGCGATGTTAACCGACGAATAGTCGATACAAATATTCTTGCCGTTTTTCCCGTGCGTTGGATACGGAGAAGTAACGACGTTTTTGATAAACTCGCCACGGTTAAGATAAAAATTGAGATAGCCGTTGACAGCGTCCACTCTCTCAATCCATGCAGGAAGATTTGCCTCAGCTGCGGATTTGAGATCTTCCGCAATCATAGCAGGTGCTTTTCTGAACTTTTTGCTAAGCTTAAAGCAAGGCAAGGTATAGTCGCCGTTGCTCAGCTCAAGGGTTTTGGTAATATAACCCTCTATTTCCTCTTTTTCTACACCAGTATTTGATAAAAGCTCCGCCAGAGCTGCTTTGTAGTCCATAATTCCTCCAAATTTGCTGTCAATAATATATTCGAATTACACGTTAAATCTGAACAACACCACGTCGCCGTCTTTTACGACGTAATCCTTGCCTTCGCTACGAACCTTGCCCTTTTCTTTGGCTTGGTTGTAACCGCCGAGAGCAACTAGATCTTCGTAAGTTACTACCTCGGCTCTAATGAATCCACGCTCAAAATCGGTGTGAATTTTTCCTGCCGCCTGAGGCGCTTTGGTGCCCTCGGTAATAGTCCAAGCTCTGCACTCCTTTTCCCCTGCGGTGAGGTAGCTGATAAGTCCCAAAAGCTTGTAGCCCGCGCTTACGATTCGATCAAGACCGCTTTCGGTAAGCCCAAGCTCTTCGGTAAACATAAGCTTATCCTCGGGCGCAAGCTCGCTGAGCTCCGCCTCGACCTTTGCACAAATCTCTATTACGCCCGCCTTTTCGCTGTCGGCAAAATTTTTAACCGCCAAAACGTGCTTGTTTTGTGGCTTGCCGATATCGTTTTCGGAAATATTTGCACAGTAAATTACCGGCTTGGAAGTCAAAAGGAAAAACGAATCGCACATTTCCTTTTCTTTTTCATTCATGCTAAGGGTACGAACGGGCTTGCCCTCGGCAAGATGCGCATCCATACGGCGAAGCAACTCCGCCTCTTCCAAATATTTCTTTTCGCCCGTCTTTACGTATTTTTCCGCTTTGTCAAGACGCTTTTTTACGCTGTCCATATCCGAAAAAACGAGCTCGAGATTAATGGTTTCGATATCGCGGAGAGGGTCGACCGAGCTTTCGACGTGAGTAACGTTTTCGTCCTCGAAGCATCTTACGACGTGGACGATTGCGTCCACCTCTCGTATATGCGAAAGGAATTTATTTCCAAGTCCCTCGCCTGCGCTTGCGCCCTTAACGAGTCCCGCAATATCTACGAATTCGAGAACTGCGTGAGTGATTTTTTTTGTATCGTAAAGCTTACCCAAAACTTCCAGTCTTTCGTCCGGAACCGGTACTACGCCAACGTTTGGCTCAATAGTACAAAACGGATAATTGGCGCATTCCGCACCTGCGTTGGTTATGGCGTTGAAAAGCGTACTTTTTCCTACGTTTGGCAAGCCTACTACTCCGAGCTTCATATATGTCAACCTCAATGTTTATTTTATATAAAAATAACTGCGCATACTATACGCAGTTACTATTATAGCATTAATCGTACCAAATAGGCAAGCAAAAAGGCAAAATTTCCATCTCAATTTGCAGTAAGTTTTTGGTTACTGTATCGCTCCACCACCGACGCTTTGTAATTTTACAGGAATACTGCCCTGATATTCCCACGAACCGTAGGTACAAATGGTGCAGTTTACTTTCGAAATATTATCAGGCACCGTACTACTTTCCAAATATATCGTTAATTTCGCAATGTCAGGAATAGCGTTTGTGTTCTTTACCGTAGTCACTCCCAAAGCTACGAAAGTGGTAAGACTTAAACAACCATTAAATGCGAGATTATTTATGGTTTTTACTCCTTCACAAAGATAAACGGAAGTCAACGTATTACAATCTTTCAAGAAAGTAGCAGGAATATCTACTGCGGCATTAACGCGGATTTCTTGTAATGCGATTTCTAAACCAGTATTAAAACTTTTTGCAAAAACAAAGGATTCCATACTAGTAAAGGTTTCTTGCAAAGTAGATGGAATAACAACCTTTGTTGCAAATTGTAGCTGTGCGCTGAAATATAATACTTTATTTGATACAGTAAAATACTGTTCCAAAGTTCTTACGCCGAGGTAAAGTGGTGTTTCTCCAAATGATCCATCGTGCAAAGTTACAAGCTCGGGGTCGGTGTACCAAACGTACTCCCAAGTTATTTGATCTAGCGGTTTTGTAGCATTTTTCGCAGCCAAAACTTTTTGCAATTCAGTTGCCAAAGCTTGCTCGTCGTCAGCTTCAATATCGTAGCTCTCGCTACCATCGAAATATCTACGAGATACACTTTCAGGCTCTTGATTTTCCCCACCAGTTTCTCCGCCAGTCTCTCCACCAGTCTCGCCACCGGTCTCTCCACCAGTCTCGCCACCAGTCTCGTCACCGGTTTCTCCGCCAGTCTCGCCACCGGTCTCGTCACCGGTCCCACTGCCAGTTTCGCCACCGGTTTCTCCGCCGGTCTCGCCACCGGTCTCTCCACCAGTCCCACCGCTGGTCTCTCCGCCGGTCTCTTCATCATCACCAGCAACGCTTTCGATTATATAATCGATAGAATAAATTTCCACGCCGCTACACTTTATCGTGTTCTCGTCCACCAAGTCGTAAATTCCCTCGACATCGTTACTGAATCTTGTTCCGTTGTGGCTACCCAGCATAAAGGCTTTTCCACCCTCGCCTATCACCATATACTTGCCGTCCTCGTGATAAAAGCAATCCCTGTGCTCACCCACTTCGATCAACAAATTTTGATAGGAATTTTTGCCGTTGGACATAAACGCCGCCTTTTCGGCTTTCTCGGTAATACTGGAAAAAGTCGGGATCAGCACCGCTGCCAAAATACCTATTACGGCTATTACCACTACGAGTTCCACTATCGTAAACGCTCTTTTGTTCTTCATACGCCCCTCTTTTTTCGTTTGTTTTATCGTGCTTTTTATATTGAATTTGTCACAAAATTTCAACTACGTATGCCATTTTTTTTGACAAAGTAATTTTTGCTGACTCGTTTTATTAAATTTTTTCGCCCAGTCTTTGCAAAAACAGTACCGCTGTTTCCTTTGCGCTTTGCACCGACAAGTTAAAGCAATATCCGCATTCCACCTTGCTTCCGCCAGGCATTTCTCCGTCGTAAACTGCGATTTTCCTGAACGCTTTTTTTATCTTTTCGCTCGCCTCAATTAGCTCCACGTCTCTAAACAAAACGTAAAATCCCGTTTGACAACCCATAGGGCCAACGTACACGGTTTGTTCCTCGTCATTGCGCAGTATAGTTGCAAGCAAGTGCTCCAAAGAGTGCAACGCGGAGTTGGACAAAATTTCGTCTGTGTAAGGCTTGCAAATACGTACGTCGTAGGTGTAAACGTCGCCATCCTGACGCGAAAGGTAAATTCCCGCAGGATGATTGAGATGGTCTATGGTAAAAGAAGTTATTTTTTTCATCGTTCTCTCCCCGTTTTGTTTAGTATAATTTTTTGATAATCAAATGCTCAATCGTCAAAATTTTCTTCTGCAACCGCATTGGTTTCACTCGATATTTTCATTTGACTATTTTTTGCGTTCAACGGCTTGGTTTCGTACAATTTTATTTTGACGAGCACTACTGTAACAATTACCGCAGCCAAAAACAAAATTATGCTTTGCCATTGGCTAGGCGACAGCACGCCCACTACTGCTCTCGACTCGTCGCCTCTAAAAAATTCCAACACGAATCTAAAAACCGAATAGCCGTACGCATACACGAGTATCGGAGCAAAACCATCCTTTTTTAGCACCAAAACGAGAGTTGTTACAAATATTACGAGCAAAAACAGCGCCTCAAAAAGCTGGGTAGGTATTCTATCGTACCCAAAATATATCCACTCTCCCGTCTTTTTACTTATCCCCTCTACGAAATTTACGCCGTACCACGCATTGGTAGGCTTTCCGTAACAGCATCCTGCCAAAAAACAGCCGATTCTACCCAAGCAATGCCCTATAGTCACGCACGGAATTGCGGTACTCACCACGATTTTAAGGTTGCTTTTCATCAAACTACGTTTTTCGTTATTTTGCATTTTGTAAATGATAAAAAACATGGTAAAAAATACCACTACTCCGCCCACGAATCCGCCCATAAAGGTAATTCCCTCGCCGACTTTTCCGGTTTTAATCAGATTGTAGAGCATTTGAAACAGCCTTGCGCTTATCAGTCCGCCCACGATTGCAAGCATTCCAATTTTAAAAAAGATATCAAAGCAAAACGCGTCAACATTCTTTTTTTTGCACAAAACTCCGAACAAAACTAGCGCAGTAATTATGCCCGCCGCCATCAATATCCAATATGATGGCAAATATTTATTGTGAAACAGATACGGATACATATAATAAGAATATCACAAAATTCCAACTATGTCAACATGCGAAATATTTGAACTTATCTTGCCAAATGTTTGACGAACTGAGTTTGCGATGGTATAATAAATTAGTATGCTGATTGTGACGGAAACAGCAAAAACTTCAACCGAGGAAAGTGCCGTAATGGACGATTACAGTAATAATTACATAAAGTATTTGGACAAAGTCAAATCTATGGGCGTTGTGGAGTTCAATAAACTGACTCTCGATAAAATTTCGCAATCGAAAATCAACAGTTTCGTTTGCGTAAATCCCGACACTATCGCCCAAGCGCAAAAAATCCAAAATGAATTGAGTAATGGAAAATCCTTGTCCCTTTGCGGTCTTCCTGTAGGAATAAAAGACAATATCGACGTAAAAGGTATCGCAACCACCTGTGGCTCCAGAGTGCTCGACACTCCCGCTCAGGACGATGCTGTTTGCGTAAAGCGCATCATGCAAGCAGGCGGAATTATCGTGGGCAAAACCAACATGGACGAATTTGCCATGGGCTCGGGAAACGTTACTTCGGCTTTCGGCCCCGTTCTTAATCCCAACGACAACACTCTCGTTCCGGGAGGTAGTAGCGGCGGAAGCGCAGCGGCTGTTGCTGCGGGACTCGTTCCGTTTGCTCTCGGCAGCGACACAGGCGGAAGCATTCGCCAACCTGCCGCGTGCTGTGGTATAGTTGGTTTTAAGCCGTCGGTGGGCGATGTGGATAGAAAAGGTCTTGTCGTTACCGTTCCTGAACTAGACAGCATTGGCGTCCTCGCTTGCGATTCTACTGCGTGCAAGGCGCTCTACGAGGTAATCAGTAATAAAACCTTGGACGAAGCTTGCATTGACGATATCAAAGTCGCTTACGTAGACACCGATTTCGTGGATTGCGACCAAAAGGTAGCGGAAGATTTTGCGATGGTTTTGACGCTTTTCAAAAACCGTTTTTCCGCACACCGAGCAAGTATTCCTTATCTCGAGGACGCTGTGGATATTTACGGCGAAATGTCCTGCACCTGCAACGCAGCAGCGCTGAAAGAAATTTATCTCAAACATCAGGATTTGCTTTCTTCCGAAACCAAGCGCAGAGTGTCCAACGGCCTTGCGCAAAGCAACGACAACAACTACAAAAAAGCGCTGGAGCAAAAGAAGCTTTTGACCGAGGCTATGAACAAGGTTTTCGAAAACGCCGACGTAATTATCTCTCCAACTTCACCGCTTCTTCCGTTCGCACTGGACGCTACGCCAAGAATCAATCCCGACCTTTACACCCAGCCCGCAAGCCTTGCGAATTTGCCTGCAATAAGTTTGCCGATAAGCAAACGTGGCACGGCTTTGCAAATAATCGCAAAACGTGGAAATGAAGCGCTTATTTTCTCGCTGTCGAGATGGTTCGAGCAAAATTTTGCCGTTATGGATTGCTAATTTCGTCGCCAGTGTTTAAGCTTTTTTTACAAGATAAAACGCAAAGTTTTTGGCAGTTGTTCTGCGTCAAAAAATAATAGGAGATTTTAATAGAGTTTTATGAAAAAGGATCGATAATTTTTCGGTCCTTTTTCATAATTTTAGTAAACTTTATATTCATATTAATAACTTAAACAATTGACTTAAATTGTTAAAAGTCTTATAATTACATAGACGTGCCTTTTGCACGAATTAAATTAATCAATAATTTACAAAACCGGAGGTAAATATGAAGAAAATGACTATTGACGGCAATACCGCTGCGTCGCACGTTGCGTATGCGTTCAGCGAAGTAGCCGCAATATACCCTATCACCCCGTCTTCTCCGATGGCTGAATATGCAGACGAATGGTCTGCTCAGGGTAGACTTAATATGTTTGGCGAGCCTCTCAGACTTGCAGAAATGCAGTCCGAAGCAGGTGCTGCAGGTGCCGTTCACGGCTCTTTGGCTGCAGGTGCTCTCACCACCACTTACACCGCATCTCAGGGTCTTTTGCTTATGATCCCTAATATGTACAAAATTGCTGGTGAATTGCTTCCTGCTGTATTCCACGTAAGCGCTCGTGCTCTTGCCGCTCACGCTCTTAACATTTTTGGAGATCACGCAGACGTTATGGCATGCCGCCAGACCGGTTTTGCAATGATAGCATCCAACTCCGTTCAGGAAAGCATGGACCTTGCATTGGTTACCCACCTCTCCACTTTGAGAGCAAAGGTTCCTTTCGTTCACTTCTTTGACGGATTCCGTACCAGCCACGAGGTTTCCAAGATCGACGGTATTGAGTACGAAGAAATGCGCGCTATCGTAGACAAGCTTGGTCTTATGGAAGACATCAAGGACTTCAAGCGTCGCGCACTTAACCCAGAACATCCAGAACAGAAGGGTACCGCTCAAAACGGCGATATCTACTTCCAGAACCGCGAGGCTGCTAACAAGTACTACTTGGCTGTTCCTGAAATCGTAAAAGGTATGATGAAGGAAGTTAGCGAGCTTACCGGCAGAAAATATGAAATCTATCAGTACTACGGAGATCCTAACGCAGAAGAAATCATCGTTATGATGGGTTCCGGCTGTGAAGCAGCAGAAGAAACTGTTGATTACCTCATGGCTAAGGGCAAGAAGGTTGGTCTCCTCAAGGTTAGACTTTACCGTCCGTTCTCCGCTAAAGACTTCGTTGACGCTATCCCTGCATCCGTTAAGAGAATCGCAGTTATGGATAGAACCAAGGAAGCAGGCTGCTTGGGCGAACCACTTTACCTCGACGTTGTTGCTGCTCTTACTGAACAGGGTCGCAAAAATATCGACGTTTACGGCGGCCGCTACGGTTTGGGTAGCAAAGAGTTCAATCCTTCTATGGTTGGCGCTATCTACGAGAACCTCTCTGCTGCAAATCCTAAGAACCACTTTACCGTTGGTATAGTGGACGACGTTACCAACACCTCTCTCCCTATAGTTAACTTTATCAACGCTTCCAAAGAAGGAACCAGCCGTTGCAAGTTCTACGGTCTTGGATCTGACGGTACCGTTGGTGCTAACAAAAACAGCATTAAGATCATCGGTGACCACACTGATATGTACGCTCAGGGTTACTTCGTATACGACAGTAAGAAGAGCGGTGGTATTACCATTTCGCACTTGCGTTTCGGTAAATCCCCTATCAAGTCCACCTACCTTATCGATCAGGCTGACTTCGTAGCTTGCCACAACCCATCTTACGTTACCCGTTATGATATGACTTCCGATATCAAGGAAGGCGGTGTATTCCTTCTCAACAGCAAATGGTCTCCAGAAGAAATGGAAGCTAACCTCCCTGCTAAGATGAAGCGTGATATCGCATCTAAGAATATTAAGTTCTATACTATCGACGGTCTCAAAATCGCTCAGCAGGCTGGTATGGGTAACCGTATCAACGGCGTAATGCAGGCGGCATTCTTCAAGCTCGCTGACATTATTCCTTACGCTGATGCTGAAAACTATATGAAGCAGGCTATCAAAAAGACCTACGGCAAGAAGGGTGACGAAGTTGTTAAGAAGAACTGCGACGCTATCGACAATGCTATCAGCGGTCTTATCGAGGTTAAGTATCCTGCAGCTTGGGCTAACGCTACCGAAGGCGCTACCATCGAGGTAAGCAGCAACGATCCATACTATCTCAACTTTATCCGTCCTATCATCGCTCAGGAAGGCGACAAGCTCCCTGTATCCGCATTCGCAGCAGACGGAACCGTTCCTACCGCTACTACCAGATTCGAGAAGCGCGGTATTGCAGCTTATCTCCCTGCTTGGGACGCTGACAAGTGTATCCAGTGTAACCAGTGTTCGCTCGTTTGTCCACACGCATGTATCCGTCCTGTACTTGTAAAAGACGGCACTGCTCTCAGCGATGGATTCAACGTAAAACCTGCTACCGGACTTGCAGGATATGGCTACAGAATGCAGCTTTCTCCGCTCGATTGTACCGGTTGCGGAAGCTGTGCTAACGTTTGTCCTAGCAAGGAAAAGGCTCTTACTATGAAGCCGTTTGACGAAGTTACCGCAAAAGAAGAAGGCAACTACAACTTCTCTCTCACTCTTCCTAAGGTTGACGTTTCCGAGAAGTTCAAGCCTGCTACCCTCAAGGGCAGCCAGTTCTTGCAGCCTCTCTTCGAATTCAGCGGCGCTTGCGCAGGCTGTGGCGAAACTCCTTACGTTAAGCTCGTTACCCAGCTCTTCGGTGACAGAATGATTGTTGCTAACGCTACCGGATGTTCTTCCATCTACGGCGGTTCTGCTCCTACCTGTCCATACGCTAAGAACGAAAAGGGACACGGTCCTGCTTGGGCTAACAGCTTGTTCGAGGACAACGCTGAATTCGGTTACGGTAT
>JAFQMX010000046.1 GCA_017396125.1 Clostridia bacterium | reverse complement strand
TGTGTCAGTCCAAGCACACTGTGCGTGCCGTAGTTGCACAGCCTGATAGAGCCAAGGATCGCAAGGGAAATCTTTTGCCTGTTGCAACTAAATCTTACGCTTTAGAAAAGGGTATAGATGTTTTTCAGTTCGAAAAAATCAAGGATGCCGAAAGCATTAAAATTTTGAAGTCTATAGATTGTGATATTATGGTTACGGCGGCGTACGGACAAATTTTGAATAGAGAAATTCTCGATATTGCGCCACGAGGAATCGTTAACGTTCACGCGTCGTTGCTTCCAAAATATCGCGGTGCATCACCTGTTCAAAGCTCGATTTTAAACGGCGATACCGAGACGGGCGTAACCATTATGCGCACCGAAGAAGGACTTGATACCGGTGATATAATTTCGTATAAAAAGGTGCAAATTGGCGAAAACGAAAATTCAGTAGAATTGCTGGAGCGCTTGAGCGAGATGGGCGGAGAGCTTCTCGTGGAAACTCTTTCTAAGATGGAGGAGCAAGAGATTATCGAGCAAAAGCAGGATGAATCTCAGGCTACAAAATGCCGACTTCTCAAAAAGGAAGACGGTCTTGTGGAGTGGAAAGAGCCTAGTGCAGTTATTCATAACAAGGCGCGCGCGCTCATTTCTTGGCCGACGGCTTATACTCATTTTGGTGATAAAATGTTGAAGATTTTCGAGACCGAACGCATTGACGATTTGCAGGGAAATCCGGGTGAAGTGATAAGTGCCGGTGATGATGGAATAGTTGTTGCTTGCGGTAACGGTGCAATAAAAATTAAGTTACTTCAGCTTGAGGGCAAAAACAGAATGAAAGCAGGAGATTTTGTCAGGGGATACCGCATAAAAAGCGGAGATTTCTTCGGCAAAAGATAAAATAAAATTTGGTATAGTATAGTATTTTTGGCGGGTTTATCATGGCTGTTACCACGGGCGTACAAAAGGAATATCTTTGTTATAAGCTCCTCGGCGAAGTTTACGGCGAGGGTGGGTATTGCAATATCGTTTTGGGTAACGGGCTCAAAACCGTGGCTGAATCCGACAAGCCTTTTGTCACTAGATTGTTTTACGGCGTGCTGGAAAACGATATTCAGTTTGATTATATAATTTCCAAATTGACGGACAAAAAGCCCAAAACCTCGGTGTCGCTTGTAATTAAAATAGGATTGTATCTTTTGCGTTACAGTAGCGTTCCTGACTATGCGGCAATAAACAAAACCGTGGAGCTGTGCAAAAAAGTCGGCAAGCCTGCGCTTTGCGGATTCGTAAACGCAATTTTGAGAAAGAGTCAAGAGATAGTTATTGACGAGAACTTGAGAGATGAAACTAGCATTTCGCTAATTACAAATTATCCGCTTTGGATAGTGAAAAAACTTTGTCATAGGTACGGCAACGAATTTACGTTTGATATGCTCAAAAGCAGTCGCAGGGAGCTTACTCACATCAGACACAATTCGCTCAACGTTGCGCGAGAGGATATGGACAAGCTTTTGCCGTACGCACAAAAAACGATTACTGGATATTACGTTGATTCTAGATATTTAGCATTGCGCTCATCGCTGTACGTCGTGCAGTCTTTGGCGTCAACGTTGGCGGTTAATTTTTGTGCATCATTGTCTACTCCCAATACTTTTTTAGATACTTGTGCTGCTCCTGGTGGCAAATCCGTTTATTTCTATGAGCTTACCAAGGCAAAAATTACAGCTTGCGACATTCATGCGCATAGGGTTGATTTAATAAAAAAATACGCAAAGTCGGTCGGCGCAAAAATAAATGCGCTACAAAACGACGCTACCATTTTTAGAGAAGAGTGGACGGAAAATTTTGATACCGTGATGTGTGATGTTCCTTGCTCGGGTAGCGGTGTTATAGGCTCTAAACCCGATATAGCGCGTCAGCTTCGAGAAGAGAGCCTTGTCGAGCTTACGGCAACTCAATTGAAAATACTAAAAACTTCGGCACTATATGTAAAAAAGGGAGGATACTTGGTGTATTCGACTTGTTCGGTACTTAAAGAAGAAAACGAAAATATATGCGAGCAGTTTCTGAAAGAGAATTCGCAATTTGTGCCTGCCGAGTTTAACTACGCGGGCAAATACAGCGGTAGCATGATAAATCTCTATCCTCATATTGATGGTTGCGACGGCTTTTTTGTTGCAGGATTTAAAAGGGTGTAAAATGGAAAAACAATTTTTACAAAATTTTACATTGGAAGAATTAAGGGAGCTTATGGGAAAAAGTGGGTTTCCCAAGTTTCGCGCTACGCAAATTTTCAAGTGGATTAGCAAAAACACGCCCTTTGACCGGATGAGCGATTTGCCAAAATCTTTCGTAGAAACGCTAAAAAACGATTATATTGATATTGCTATAAATATTGACAAAGAGTTCAAGTCTGTGGACGGCTCGGTAAAGTTTTTGTACAGGCTCTGCGACGGAAATATTATAGAAGGAATCTATATGCCTCATAATTACGGTGATACTATTTGTGTTTCGACGCAGGTTGGTTGCAGTATGGGATGCGCGTTTTGTGCATCGGGCATAGGTGGACTAGTTCGTAATCTTGAGCCCGGAGAAATTTTGGGTCAGATAATAGCGGTAAATGCTTGGTTGAAAGGCAAGAGCAAAATTACCAACGTCGTGCTTATGGGTAGCGGAGAACCGCTAGACAACTACGAGAACGTTACTAAATTTATCCGTCTTGCCAATCACGCCGACGGGCTCAATATTTCACAGCGCAACATTTCTTTGTCTACTTGTGGTTTGTGTGACAAAATCGTTCAGCTTGCGGACGAGGGGTACGGAGTTACCTTGTCGGTATCGCTTCACGCGACCACCGACGAGCATCGTCAAAATCTAATGCCGATAGCAAAGAGATATTCGGTTGCTGAGATAATTAAGGCGGTCAAATATTATTTCGAAAAGACCGGCCGAAGAATAATTTTTGAGTATTCTATGGTCAAGGGCGAAAACATGGATTTCTTTGATGCTAAAAGACTCAAGGAGCTGACGAAAGGATATCCAAGCCACGTTAATCTTATTATGCTTAATCCGGTAAAGGAGAAGAACGTAAAAGGTTGCACGAAAGAAGAAGCCCAAAGATTTTTGAAGCGACTCAATGATATGGGGGTTTCCGCAACTATTCGTAGAAGCTCGGGAACTGACGTGGGCGGTGCGTGTGGACAGTTGCGCCGCAGCGTTATCAAAGGTAAAGAAAACGAGTAAAATCAAGATATAAGGTATATTTTTTGGAGCAAATGACAGGAAGAATTTTACAAAACAATAACGGCTTATACTCGGTGGAGACCGCGGACGGAGTGGCGGAATTTCGCGCTCGTGGCGGAGTTAAACGCACCAAGCTTTATTGCGGTGATTTTGCCATAATCGAGGATGGCGTTATAGTGGGCGTGGAGGAGCGAAAAAATCTTTTGATACGTCCGTCTGTTGCTAATATCGATTTGATAGTGGCAGTAATTTCTCCTATTCCCAAGCCTGATTTTCTCATGCTTGACAAATTAATAATCAACTGTCGCAATCTTTACATAGATCTTGCGATAGTAATAAACAAATCGGATTTACATGATTCTTCGCTCGTTGAATATGTAAAAAGCAATTACGCTGACGCCGTAGATTATATTCTCGAAACGACTGCTTTGGACGGCAAGGTTGAGGAAATTAAGAATATAATCAAAGGTAAAACCGTTTGTCTTGCGGGGCAGTCCGCCGTGGGTAAATCTTCGATAATCAACGCGCTCATGGAGAGTAACGTTACGCTTACGGGCGAGCTTAGCAAAAAGATTGAACGAGGCAAAAATACTACCGTTTCGTCCAGACTTTATAAGCTTGCGGGTGGATACGTTATGGACACGCCGGGCTTTGGACTTCTTGACGCTCACGGAGTAACTTGTGAGGATCTTAAACTGTTTTATGCTGACTATTGTGGTTGTGAATACGTAAATTGCAATCATATAGACGAGCCTGGTTGTGAGGTGCGTAGCCGTGCCGAAAAAGGATTAGTAAGCAAGGATAGATACGAAAGATATAAAATAATTTATTCGGAATTAAAAACCAAAGGAGATAAATATGAAAAACGTTAAGGTTGCGCCGTCGCTACTCAGCGCTGATTTTTCCAGAATGGCTGACGAAGTGGTAAGAATAGAGGATGCTGGTGCGGATTTATTGCACTTGGACGTAATGGATGGAATCTTTGTGCCAAACATTACTTTTGGACCTAAAATGGTTAAAGATATCAAAAAATGCTCCCGAAAGCCTTTGGACGTGCATCTTATGATCGTTGATCCTGCAAAATATGCGGATGCTTTTATGGATGCAGGCGCAGACATTTTGTCGTATCATATCGAGGCTGAAAAGGGCAAGGATTTGATAAATAAAATTAAGGCACGCGGAATTAAATGCGGTTTGGTAATTAGTCCTGATACGCCTATAAGTGAACTA
>JAFQMX010000007.1 GCA_017396125.1 Clostridia bacterium | reverse complement strand
TTAACTTCTTTTGCGCTGAACTTGAGCGTTTCGTTTCTACCCGCAACCTCGTAAACGTCACCGTCTGCGTGGTCAAGGGACAAAACTACCTTGCGCTTTAACGCCTCCGCAGTAGAGAACGGTATGCTGTAGTGCATAGCAAGGTCGCCCGTAATATTTCCTCCGCCGAGTGCAAAGCTGTGTTGCGACAAAATTCCGTCGCCTCTTACTACCGCGACGGTAGTGGTAATAAAGCCAACGTCCATAAGCACCGCAAATCTATCTCTGGTCACAGTATCGAACAAAAACAGCGATTCGCTCAATGTATTGCTCATATACTCTACCGACTCGATTCCAAGCGAAGACATTATTGCGTTGACGTTCATGATAAATCTACTCTCCGCCAAAACGTACGAAATGCAACCGCTAAGCTTGGAGGTTGAAAGTCCTACCGGCTCTATTAAGCGTCTGCCATCGTCAAGCGAATAGTAAACAGGTTGACAGTTGACAAGAGTGTAAACCTTATCGTCAAACGCCATGCCCTGTTCGTGAAGTTCAGCAACATCAGTATCCTTTACGCGTCTGCGCTTGCCGAAAGAGATGCTAACTTCCTTGCACATAACGCTGGAAAAATCACTCGGAACACCCACGTACAAGTGAGTGATTTTGGTTTGCGAATTAGTTTCCGCGTTGGAGATTGCATGCGCAATTGCATAACTCAGTTGTTCGGGCTGGTAGAACTCACCGTTTGCATAACCAGCGTATTCACTCTCCCCCAAACCGTTTATCGTGATGGTATTGTTGACGCCTCTGTGACCGATCAATACCGTTATTTTTCCTGAACCGAAGTCCAAAGCAGCTACGTCTTGTGCCACAAAAATTCTCCTTTACAGTAGATTCCAAAGAGCTTGTACACTCTTTTTACGAAAAATCTCCTATTGATTTATTATATTATAATACACTTCTATATGTCAAGTATATGGTGGGTTTTGCCTTAGAAAAAGCTCTTAATTATAATCCGAAACGTCGCTCCAAGTGAACACGTCGCTGTCCGATACGGTAATCATACCTTGGTGCTTGTTACTGCGGTAATTGACGTATAACGACATTCCGTAATGGATTTTTTTGAAAATGTTATCAGGCGAAATTCCCAGCACCTTTATCACTATGTCGCTTCCAGTACCGATATAAATTATTTCGTCGTGAACAGTGAGGTCTATGAACTTGATAAGCGACAAAAGCAATATTCTTTCTTCCTGGTTTTCAGCGCTGTAACCCAGCCTATCCAAAGCATCCATAATCGCAACTACGGTGGACATATTTTTGCAATCAAGATAATCACCAGCCCGCAATTCGTCACCCACGTCGGCAATGAGATTTATTAATCCCGAAGGCTTGTCCGAAACAATATCAACCACCTTGCCCTCATTGGTACAAACGTAATAACCCTGAGCAGTCCTTACGCTAAAGGTAGGTTTTATCGAAGCGTAGTGGATCGTAATTCTATCCGGAAACTTTTTTTCGATATTTACAACTTTAACGCCGGGAAGTTTGTTCTCCACGTTTTGAGCAATTTCTTCTTTATCAATCAAAAATATACTTTTGCCCATATTGACCTTACCAGCCGAAACGACCTTTTGCGCAAGCGTCGTTCCGTCATCCATAACAACGTTATCCAAGTCATTATGGCAGTAAGCAGTAACTTTTTGCACGGAAAACAAAACGCTGTCCAAAACGACAAACAACGCTATCGTCATCAATACGCAAAAAATTACAATAAGCTTCTTATTTCGCATATAAGAATTATATCAAATAACTAAAAATATTGCAAGTTTATACGGATGAAAATTTGATTAAATAATAAAAAAATCTAAAACCGCTATTTTTACCGCCTATATATGTCTCCGCCTATGGCACTAAATAGACACTCGATTTTTTCGTAACCGCGGTCTATATGGCAAATATTTTTTACTATCGTTTGACCTTCGGCTTTAAGTCCCGCTATGACCAACGCCGCACCGCCTCTGAGATCCTCGGCAAAAACTTCCTTGCCCTTAAGCTTTTTAACACCGTTGACAATGGCGGTGGTTCCGTCGATCGTGATGTCAGCTCCCATTTCGTTTAGCCAAACGGCGTGCTTGAAGCGAGATTCAAAAAGATTTTCTTTCAGTTCGCTCCTGCCCTTTGCTACGCTCATAAGCGTGAGCATAGGTGCTTGTAAATCCGTAGGATAATATGGGTAATAACCCGTACTGAGCTTGGGTATTCCACTCAGCCTACCGCTCGAAATTACCGTCATATCATTGGCCCTATACGACAGCCGACAGCCTGCAACAGTCAAGAAATTAACCAGCGACGAAATATAACTCAAATTGATGTCTCTAAGCACGAGCTTGCCTCCGCAAACAGCCGTCGCTATCATATAAGTTCCCGCCACTATACGGTCGCTTATCGGCGTATACACCGTACCGTGCAACTTTTCGACTCCTTCGATAATAATTATGTCAGAACCCGCACCGTAAACCTTTCCGCCACAAGCATTTATGAACGCTGCAAGGTCGGCAATTTCCGGTTCTTTTGCCGCATTATGTATTATGGTTCTTCCCTGCGCCAGCACTGCCGCCATCATAATGTTTTCGGTTGCGCCTACGCTGGGCAAACGCAAAACTATTTCACTACCATTTAGATTGCCCTTACATTCTATAGCTTTTTCAGTTTCACATATTTCCGCGCCAAGCTGCTTTAGTCCGCTAAGATGCAAATCAATAGGTCTTGTACCGATTTCACAACCTCCAGGATAAGAAATTTTTGCTTCGTGAAAGCGCGAAAGAATAGGCCCTAAAATAAAAATAGACGACCGTGCCCTCTTGGTAAGTTCCCTGTCAATAAGCGTCGGCACGAGACTATTGCAGTTTACCGTAACAGTCCCCTCGTCATACTCGGCGCTGCCTCCCAAACTTTTTATTATGTCCAACATTGCGTGAATATCTATTAAATCTGGAACGTTGTTAATCACCACGTCCTCGCCCACCAAAACGCAGCATGCGATTATAGGCAAAACCGCATTTTTTGCCGCATGGAGCTTCACTTCTCCGCTAAGTTTATTTCCTCCGTTAATTACCAGTTCCATACATTTCACCTCTAATATAGCAACACTTTGCTCCATCAATAATATTCTATGCCGGCAATTACTTTATGTTACAAACCTGTCAATTATCACCAACTAAATATATATTTCAAAAAGCTCGTATGGGTGAAATTTATTTCGTCTTTAATCGCAAGTAATTTGACAAAAAAAACAAAAGAAAAAGCCCTCGCACAACGTAGGGCTTTTCGTGAAATTAATAATGTATATTTGGATAACTTACTTTTCGTCGTTTACCAGCTTCATTATCGCGCTAAGCTCTTTTTTGAGCGAATCTATACTTTGCGCAACGTCATCCTTGTCCAAATAATCATACTCTACTTTTTCTGATCTAGTAGACTTTTTGACACTAGTCGCAACTTCCTTTTTATCCACAACGGACGTCAAAAGTTTATCCACAGAGGTTTGCAACGTTTTAAGCTGTTTAATGATATTCGCCTCTTTTTCGGCTATACCGGCCCTGTGCAACGAATCAACTTTATTTTTGATTGCCTCAACTTGACGATAAATGCTATAAATTCGCTGATTTCTCTCCTTTACACTCTCAACATCCTTTTTGATCGTTTTGATTTGCTCAGCCATAGTCTTGATCGCAGTTTTAACTTCTTTGACCGTTTTATCAATAGGAGCAAGTTTATCAACGTCTTCAGCTTGATCAACGACAGGTGCAGCCACAGGCGAAGCTTGAACAGAACAACAATCCTTTATCGACACTACTACAGTATTTACATCATCCAACTTTCCACTGGACGAAATAACGTTTTCTTTTATCGCAAAGACTTCTTGCTTTATAGAATTAACTTCTTCTCTAAGTCCGTTAAAGTCCGCTCTAAGCGTTGTAAGCGTTTCGTAAACCTCGCCCTTAAACTGTTCCATATAGCCACGGAAAATTTCGGTAAATTCACCTAAAATTTTCTTTTGTACTTCGTCGTTGGATTCAGTTTTTTTCTCCGGTTCAGTAGAAGTAATTTTTCTTATGTCAGCAGAAATCGTTCCCACCGCTTCGAGTAACTGATCAACTTTTTCAGAAGTGGTATCTGTCAAATCAATTTCTTCAACGTCTTCAATTTCACTACCTGCCTCAATTACATACGACTCCGCATCCTCATCGTCATACTCGCTGATTTTTTCGAGCTTGATAGTGATTTCAGCAATTTCCTCTCTCAATGCTCCTATCGCGGAAATAATTTCTTCCTTGTTGCCCGCCGCATTATTGCTTTCGTTAAATGCCGAAATCTTTTGTTGAATTTGAGATAACTGCTCTCTGAAAGCATCAAACTGAGGGACAATATTTACCTGCTTTTGCTCTGCACTTTGCTCAACGGGAACAGAAACCTTTTGCGCCAACGCCCCAATCTGATCCGCAATACTTTTCAAAGTATCCGAAAAAGTAACGTTAGGCACAACAGGCTCAAATGCATGGGCAAGCGATAAAGTTGGAGGCGTAACGATACAATTGATAGGCAAAGTCATAAGCTCGTTTAGAAGCAGTTTAATTTCTTCAGACGAGGAATTTTTTCCACATACGCTTCTTAGTCTTTCAATAGCCTTGCCATCATTTTCGTCATCACCGCAAAGGTCAACTTTTAGTTCGTAAATCTTCTCAATAACGTCTAGTTGCTTGGAAGGTCTAACCGCCAAAACCTCGTCGTAAAGAGCGTAAAATTTCTTTGCTTTTGCCCTATTTTCATCGGTGATTTTGTACAGCGACGAAACCTCACTGAGATAGAAAATCTTTTCTAATTTTTCTGCGCTCAAGTTTTGCTCAAAAAAAGCAATAACCATATTATTGAAACTGTCTATTACTGCCTTTTCCGGCTTGTTATCTGAAAGCAAATTGTAGAGATTAAGCATTGCAAAAAGCTTTTCTACAAATGGCATCGACGGCGACGATACCGTTCTTTCTACCTCGGCGAGCGAGTCTACAAGCACGGCGTTATCCGTCAAATATTTTTCGTATTTGTCATCAAATCCACCAAGCAATTTTTTGATATCCGAAAACTGCTTTATCGTAAATATTTCGTCCTTTTTTGCAACGGGACGTTCCACTTGAGGACTTGCTTCAAGAACGGCTTTGAGCGACGCAAGCTCCTCCGCAACCTTTTCGCCACTGGAATTTTCCAAAATCTGCGAAGATTTTCTAAGCGCCAAAATAGCCTTATTTAAATCCTCCTGCGAAGGCATTTCTTCAACCTTTTGCAAAATAGCGTCTACTTTTTCGGTATTATTTACTATATTACATTCCGATTTAGCATGAGACTGAAACGAATCAGAATGTGCGTCAGTTCTACGCTCCTTTTTCATAGAATTAAGCTCGTCGCTTATACGATCCAACTCATCTGCCAAATTTCTGTCAAACGGTGCTTCTTCACTCTCCATACGATCCAATCTTTCTTGCAAACGACTAATCTCGTACAAAAGCTCTTGTTCGTCAAATGATTCATCTACAAAGTCAAAATCGTCCTTAATCATACTCACCTCACTGTATCAGCCGTTTTATTTAGAAGAAAAATCTTCTCGTTCGCGCTTACCGCGTCGTTTTTCTATTTCATCCATTCTGTCGTTGAGCCTACGCACCTGCTCCATTATTTTGGAATAAACCGCGCGGTTTCCTTCCGCCTGCGTTGTTTTTTTGACTTGAGCATTTCTTGCGCTACGCGCCTGCTCGGCGGTATAAGCAACGTTTTTGAGTCGCTCGATTCCGCTGCCAAGCTTCATTATTTTTTCCAGGAGCGTAATGCGCTCGAGATACAAATCAAGCCTTTCATTTTCGTCAGTAATACTCAAAAGCTTTTCACCCATATATGAGTATTGCTGTTGAGCCTTGTAAAGCTCTCTCTCCAAATCTCCCAGATCCATATTATATCCGGTTGCACTTACGCCTCGGCTAGGCCCGCGCTGATTAAGCTCAAACTTGAGATTTTCCACGTCATTTTTGAGATCTTTTATTTGCTTTTTTAACGCCTGTTTTTCGGCGTCGTCAGACTTGCTATCAGAAGAAAATTCTTGCCGCTCAAACACTATTCCATCATCCGTCTCAGGCTCTATTATTTCTGCCTCTACCGATTTTGTGTCATCATCCAAATCCAACGGCTCGTCAAAAATTCCCGACAAATTTTCGTTATTATCGCTCTCATCAGTAATATGTTGTTCTTTGGCAGTGACAATTTGCTGCTTAGATTCTTCTTCGTCAGTTTCAGTTGCCACTTCAGCTTGTTTTATATCGTCCAAAACAGCAGATTGTTCGTTTTCAGTTTCAAGCTTTTTATCTTTGTCAATCGCTTGTCTTTTCTCCCACTCTTCTCTCATTTGGGCAACAACCTGCTCGGCGCGCTTTTGAGCATTTTTCTTTGTGCTTGAAAAAGTAATCATACAAAGAAACAAAAGAACAACGGCACCGCCCGCAGTGATGAGCGCAAATTGCAAGTTTGTTATTGAGCTCAACATCGTCGTCATCAACAAATTCCTCCTTAAAATACTCGGTTTGTAAAATAAAAATTCAAAAAAACAATCGCCGAGTAAATATATTGTACGATATTTTATACTCAAAGTCAATTCCATATAGCAAAATTATATTTTTTTTGTCAATACTTAACTTTGTTTTGCTTGCTTTTAAGTGCAACTAATGTTATAATACATTAAACTACATTTTGGAGGTTATTAAATGAGAGTTTACAATTTTTCGGCAGGTCCTTCTATTCTGCCTTTAGAGGTTCTCGAGAGAGTTCAGAAAGAACTCCTTGACTATCAGGGTTCCGGCATGTCCGTTATGGAAATGAGCCATCGTAGCAAGTACTATGATGAAATCAATAACGAAACTCATGCTCTTATTAGAGAACTCATGAATATCCCTGAAAATTACGACGTTATCTTCGTTCAGGGTGGCGCGTCCTTGCAGTTTGAAGCTGTTCCACTGAACCTTCACACTCATGGAAAAGCTGACTACATCGTAACCGGTAACTTTGCAAAGAAAGCTTTCAAGGAAGCTCAGAAGTTCGGTGATTACGTTGCAGCTGCTTCTAGCGAAGACAAAAAATTCACCTATATTCCTAAAGTAACCAAGGATATGTTCCGTAGTGACATTGACTATGTTCACTTCTGCTGGAACAACACCATTTTCGGTACCCGTTTCACCGAGATTCCGGAAGCTGAAGCTCCACTGGTTTGTGACCTTTCTTCTTGCATTCTCAGCGAAGAATTGGACGTAAGCAAGTTCGGCGTTCTCTATGCTGGTGCACAGAAAAATATCGGACCTGCAGGCGCTACCATCGTTATTGTTCGTAAGGACCTTCAGGACAAGGCTGCTCCACTCTGCCCTACCATGATGAAATGGTCTACCCAGATTGAGCAGAAGAGCCTTTACAACACCCCTCCTTGCTTCTCTACCTACGTTGCAATGGAAGTATTCAGATACCTCAAAGAAAAGGGTGGCGTAAAAGCAATCCAGAAGATCAACGAAGAAAAAGCAAAGATGCTCTATGACTTCATCGACGAGTCTTCCTTCTATTCCAACGGCGTTCAGAAGGAATACCGTTCCATCATGAACGTTCCTTTCGTTGCTCCAAGCGAAGAGCTCAATGCTAAGTTCATCAAGGAAGCTGCTGCAAACGGCCTCGTTACCCTTAAGGGACATAAGCTCGTTGGCGGTATGAGAGCAAGCATATACAACGCTATGCCAGTTGAAGGCGTTAAGGCTCTCGTAGAATTCATGAAGAAATTCGAATTGGAAAACAAATAATAGAAATTTTATCGGAGAATTTGAAATGGCTAATATTTTAAAGCTTAACAAAATAGCAAGCGTTGCTAACCAGCACCTTGCTAATCACAAACTCGTTGATGAGTGCGAAAATCCAGAGGGAATTATCGTTAGATCCTTCAAAATGCACGATTACGCTATGGGTGACAATCTCCTCTGCATCGCAAGAGCAGGTGCCGGCGTAAACAACATCCCTGTTCCTGCTTGCACCGAAAAGGGTATCGTTGTATTCAACACTCCTGGCGCTAACGCTAACGCAGTTAAGGAACTCGTTCTTTGTGCACTCTTTATGTGCGGAAGAAAGATTGCTGCAGGTATCGATTGGGCTAAAAACCTTACCGGAGACGACTTCAACAAGCAAGTTGAGGACGGCAAAAAGGCTTTCGTTGGACGCGAAATCATGGGCAAGACCCTCGGTGTAATTGGTATGGGCGCTATTGGTGCTAAGGTTGCAGAATGTGCTTTGGCTTTGGGCATGAACGTTATCGGTTGTGATCCTGGATACAAGAGCAAGATTGGAATGTACGATCCACGTATCGAACTCACCGACAGCAACGATCTCATTTTTGAAAAGAGTGATTTTATTACTCTCCACGTTCCTGCTGTTGAATCTACTAAGGGTATGATTAACAAGGATTCCATCGCAAAAATGAAGGACGGCGTAAACCTCATCAACTATGCACGTGGCGAAATCGTTGTAGAAGCTGACGTTATCGACGCTGTAAGAAGCGGAAAGATTAACCGTTACGTAAATGACTTCCCAAGTCCAGCACTTGTTAAGGAAGCAAACATTGTTTGCACTCCACACCTCGGCGCAAGCACCCCAGAAGCAGAAGATAACTGCGCTGAAATGGCTGCTAAGCAGATGGCTGACTTTATCGAAAACGGTAACATTGTTAACTCTGTTAACTTCCCTCGCCTCGTTAAAGAGCGTACCGGTAAAAAGCGTTATTGCGTAATCGCTAAGAATACTTGTGCAGGCGAACTCCTTAAGGCTGCAGGTATCACCGACGTAGAGTGTGCCGTAAGAGGCGACTTCAGCTATGCTATCGGCGATTGCAATTGCGACTGCGCTTGCGAGAAGAAGATCGAAGGCGCTCTCAGAGTAAGAGTTCTTTAATTAATCTTCCAAATCAATAAATAAAAAAGTGGTTTTGTCAGTATTGATAAAACCACTTTTTGTTTACTTTATTTTGCATTTAAAAGCCACACTACTTTACAAAAAAAACGCGCACACAGCGTGTTTTTTTGCATTTTTTGTTTTACTCTGCTTTTGGCTTCTTTGGGGTATAAATATTGTTATCGTCAACATAATATCTCAATTCTTTTTTTCGGAAATAAAAAGTCATATCCAGCACCGACAAGAACACCATACACGCAGGTATACTTACTAGCAAGCCAACACCGAAGGTTAAGAAAAATACGAGTATATTTAGCGAGATGATGAGTAACCACGCAATTATATAGGTAGAAAAAGCACTAACAAAAACCGAAGTATTTAGCGAAATTGCCTTCAAAAAGTTCTTGACTGTTTTTCCCTGTTCCATTACTGCAGCAGGTGCACAAAGAGCCTTTAACGAATATCTCACACCCTGCGTCAAAACGATGAGTAACATTACCACAAACGGAATTGCAATTATAATCCCCATAGTTTTGAGTAGCTTATACGCACCGAAAATAAGAGCCAAGCTTATCAAGTCAAAAACTATGGTATAAATCATTTTGACCAAAATAAATTTACAAGACTTTTTGAAGTGACTTATTATGCAACCTGCATATGAAAGCTTTGCATTGGCTGACATTCTCGCCTCAATATTTGCAATCAACGGTAGCTCGTAAAATCCTAGCAAAAATCTCCCAACAATGAGCAATACTACCGTCAAAAGCAAAGTACTGTTGATAACTATTTGTTTGTCACTTGAATATATTGCCGCCAAATCCTTGACCGTTTGCTCTATTCCCTTATACAAAACCGACCACGAACCCTCGGACGCAAAAGTTTTGATAATTTGATAAAATTTATCGAATATTCCAGACTCCTTTAACGTATTTATGATAGGCAAAAGAAAACTCATTACAAGGCTGGCTATTATTATTCCAAAAACAATAAGATACAATAGCACCGACCACACCAAGCTAAATCTTGAGGTCAAAATCCTAAAAGCGTTTTTAAAGGTCATAAATTTGCTCTCCTTTTAATAAAGCTTTTTTGTGTCACGCCTTTCTAATTCCGTAATTGAAAATAAAGCGTTCATTATATAAGCGGGAACATAGATTATAACAGCCATATGCAATATGCTGTTTACGACAACCTGCACTATGTGTATGCCTGCACCCGACAAAGGCAGCAAGCAAAATACAAATTCTATTATAGCCACAATTAAGCACGGCACCAGCAAACCGATGTATATAGTAAGGGTGTTTTTGTCCGTGATATGTGAGGTCTCTATTATTGCATCCCTAAAGGTATACCCATAAACCTGCATTACCGGTCCCCAAAACATCATTTCCACAACTACTCTTATCATTGCGCCAAAGGCTATTAATGCGATTATTGTGGCATAAACGCAGTCCATAGGCTTTGGCGTAGCGGTATGAGTTCCGACTATCGAGTGCAACAATGTGAGCACCGAAGACAGCAAAACCTGAACTACGGCGAGAAAAATTCCAAACGCCACCAGCGACATTACCGTAGAGATAATATTGTTATTGAGATCGGCAACAAGCCTGCGTGCAGTCAAACGCCCAGTACGCATATGCTTTTCGATCATCGCAAGAGAAACCGAAAAATATATGAGTAGCGTAACAAGCACAAGCAACGCTATCCAAACCGTGTCAAATCCTCTGTCCATAATCATAAGTTTATATATGTCAAAAAAGCCGCCTATTTCCATGCGATAATAGTCCGTCAAAAAAGTCAAAGTACTCATTGGCTTTACAAACAGACCAAGCAAAATTGAAGGCACAGCCGCCACCAAGGCAGCAACCCAAAAGGCGCTTTTGAGATATGATAAAGTGTCTTTGATAAATCTCATACTTTGATTATAATATAATTTTTTTGGAATTGCAAGTCAAAATACGATACAAAAGTGCTTGACAGTAATTTTGAACTGTTGTATACTTAGTTTAAGTTAATAAATTCGCTAGGGGCGCGTAAAAGCTGAGATGTCACGACGTGACAGTCCCTTCGAACCTGTGAGTTAGCACTCGCGTAGGGAAGCGTATTTTCAGTCAAAAAAAGGACTTACCTTCCCGGGTAGGTCCTTTAATAAATTAAGGGTCTGCCAAATGGTAAGCCCCTTTTTTATTAGACTAAAAGCGACACTTGTTGATAGGCTAGCAATCACCTGCTTGTTGCTTCGTCAAAATTCCTGGCATCTGATTTGTTTGTTACCGTCCTTTATTCCAAAAGGAAATGGAAACCGACAATTCTGCCAACTTTTGCAGTTACTAATTCGTTTCCGACCGAGTCTAAAATAATTTTTTGGAGGAACACATGTTTTCTACTATATTTGCCGCTGATGCTTTTGATTTTAGTGGCGTAATGACAAAATCGTGGAAAATTCTGCTCGTCATTGCCTTTTTCGTAGTACTGTTCATCGCGATCACCTTGATTGTAGACCGCATAAATCAAAAGAAGGGCATCGACAATTCGTTTTCTACCCGCGACCTTACCTATGGCGCAATTTGTATTGCAATCGCTTATGCGCTATCATTTATCCCCGTATTCTCTATGCCGTACGGTGGTTCGATAACCATCGCTTCCACCGCGCCTATCCTACTCTACGGCTACTACTTTGGGTTTAGAAAGGGCTCTATCGTAAGCTTCGTTTATATGCTACTTCAGCTCATCCAGAAGCCTTATATTATCTCGCCTTGGAGCGCACTTCTCGACTACCTACTCCCATACGCAGCGCTTTGCACTACCGGACTGTTTGCATTCAACCGCAAAAAGTACGATAACGTAATTCAAGACGGAAAATGCGCCCTTAAAGCACACGGAAATTTCCTTATTGGCGTAGCGCTTTATTTCGTAATCAGATATTTTTCTCACACGCTTGCAGGTGTACTTTTCTGGAGTTCGGGAATCGACTTTATGAGCTGGAACGGCGATCTTAGCGGTATGGCTGCTTGGTCTTATAGCCTCGTGTACAATGGCTTGTTCTTCGTTCCGGACACTCTGGTTGCTATTATTGCTTCTCTGTGCTTACTTGCATCCAAGAGCTTTAATACCTTTATGGCTTCTAAGCGCAATACTCTGTAAAATTCCTATACTACTGCAAAAAACTATAAGCGAGGATGAGCCAGCGCTAATAAACGGCAAAGGCAATCCCGTGGGCGGTATACTTCCGGTTACAACCGCAATATTTATTATTACCTGAATAGCAATTAGTGATGCTATTCCCCCTGCCAAAAAGCTTCCGAATCTATCGGGGGCTTTTTTCGCTATATTTACGGCGCGAATTACAAGACTTGCAAACGCCACTATAACGATTAGACAGCCGACAAGCCCCAGTTCCTCGCCTATTATACTAAAGATAAAATCACTTTCCGAAAAGGTCAAAAACAAATATTTTTGACGCGAATTAAACAGTCCGAGTCCAAAGAGTCCACCGCTACCCAATGCGTACAAGGATTGAATAAGCTGATAACCTTCTTCCAATGGTGATGCCCACGGGTCAATAAAAGCGAGCAATCTTTTTAGCCTATACGGTTCGATAAGTATAAGCAAGGGCACGAGGGCAATCAACGGTATTACAAGCATAGCTAGGTGCTTTATTCTCGCCCCGCCGATAAACAGCATTACCATCATAAGCAAAGCAACGCACATCGTAATGGACATATTCGGCTCCAAAATTATCAAAAGACAAATTATTGCGCCTACTGCCAAAACGGGTAATATTCCGGTGAATTTGGTCATTTTTTTGTAATTATCAGCCATATACGCCGAGGCAAAAATTATGAAGCCAAACTTGGCAACCTCGCTGGCTTGCATGGTAAAAAACGGCAAATTTATCCACCGCTTTGCCCCGTAACTTTCCACGCCCACACCGGGAACGAAAACTAGCAATAACAATATTATTGATACGGCAAGAATAGGATATCTTAGTTTTTTCAAAACATGATAGTCAACGAAGCTCATTGCCACCATAGCTACAACACCCAAAATCGCTCCGACGAGTTGCTTGTACACAAAATAAAATTTGCTCCCGTACTTGACCTGCGCACTATAGCTGCTCGCCGAGTACACCATTACCACGCCGAACGCTACAAGCAAGATGGTCGTAACAAACAACCCAACGTTAAATTTGCCCTCGAAGTTTTTTGTTTTTAGCACAACTTTTTTACCTCAAGCGCAAAAGCATCGCCCCGCTCATCATATCCCGAATACATATCAAAACTCGATGTGCCCGGCGAAAGCAAAACGTTTTCGCATCCCGATGCAGTCGCTTTTTTTACTGCATCAGCCATGTCCAAGGCAAGCATCAAATTTTCATACCCACATCTTTTCGTGGCGGAAACAACCTTATTTTTTATCTCGCCAAAAGCCACTACACTCTTAACTTTTTCATCCAGCGCCAAGAAAAGTTCGTCGTATTCGTATCCCTTGTCGTTGCCGCAAACGATCAAACAAGTATCTCCCTGCATGCTTTGTACTGCGCACAGAACCGAAGCAATATTAGTGCCTTTGGAATCGTCAAAATAGCTTATTCCGTTTATTTGTGCAACTAATTCTATTCGATGACGATCTGTCCTAAAATCAAAAACAGCTTTGCGGATTGCATTTGGTTGTACACCAAAAAGCGAGCAAGCCGTTGCCGCAGCCATAACGTTAAGGACGTTGTGATACCCTCGCAACGTTATGTCGCTCAAAGCCAAAAGCTCCTCATCAAAAAGCACTATTTTTTCCTGTTCTATACAGCAATCTCCTCCGTCAAACGTAATTACCCTGCTTCGCGCGGAAATTTTCATTGAATCTGGTACTACCAAAAAATCCTGAGCCGTTTGGTTGCGGGCAATCTTCCTTTTTTGCTTAAAATACTCTACGAGCGTTTTGTGCCTGTCAAGATGGTCAGGCGTCAAATTAGTTATTACGGCTATATACGGATGAAACTTTTTTATCGTTTCTAGCTGAAAACTAGATGTTTCAACTACCGCTACGTCGTACTCCTCGTAGACTGCGCTTTGCGCAAAGCTTACGCCAATGTTTCCGCAAACGATAGGGTTGTATCCGCCTTGGCGCAAGATTTCGCCTATCAGCGCGGTTACGGTGGTCTTACCGTTAGTACCCGTAACTGCAATTATAGGCGCGTTACATAGTCTGTACCCCAGCTCCAACTCACCTATAATTTTGATTTTGTTAGCGATAGCAAAACTAAAAATCTCATTATCCGTCGAAATTCCAGGACTGACTATAATATAGTCAAGATTTTCGGCAAGCTTAGAGCAAATTGCGCTTCCACATTTTTTAAGCGCATTTCTTGCGCCCGATCCGCTCACACCGTCCCCGAGCACAAATACCTTTTTTCCAAAAAACTCGTTCATAATATAATCTATTCGGTTTTTTGAAAGTTATGAGCAAAACTATAGCCGTTATTTAGAAATTATAAATCAAGCTTGTGCCTATCGTGACAATTCCGACTATCAACGTAACTGCGCTATAATAAGCGACAATTTTGTTTTCGTGCACGCCTTTTCGCTCGAAATGATGATGCAACGGTGCCATCAAAAACACTCTCTTTTTTGTCTTTTTGTAGTACGCCACCTGAATTATTACTGACAAAGCCGTCAAAACGTACATTATTCCGACAATCAAAACCGACAGCACTTGTGAGGACATTATAGCCAAAGCAGCCAGCCCACCGCCCAGCGCAAGCGAGCCGGTGTCTCCCATAAAAATCTTGGCAGGAAATCCGTTATACAATAAAAATCCATACAAACTTCCCGCCATCGCGACACAGTAAATAATAAAATTAATACTGCCTTTGTCAAAAAAATTGCCGTAGGTAACTAGTGCCGTTATGCCTATTATTACCGCGAAAACAAGCGAGTATATTGCGCTGACCGAAGATGCAAGTCCGTCTAATCCGTCGCTTAGATTGACCGAATTGGTAAATGCTAAAAACACTACTATATACAGTGGTATCGAAAATTTTCCGAGATTAATAATTTTGTTCGTAACGGGAATATAAAGCTTGTCCCCTATTAGCGGAGAATTGTATGCGTACAGCGAAACAATTATTGCGATAATCAGTTGAAAGATTATTTTTTGCAAAGGACTGAGCCCCTCGTTACGCTTAAAAAACACCTTAATAAAATCATCCAAAAATCCTACAGCTCCGTAGCCAACCGTAACTAGCACAAGCATAAGCATAGAGGTTCTTTCACTACACTCACAAAACGTCAACGCGCTAATTGCTATTGCCAAAATAAAACCTATTCCACCCATAGTGGGCGTTCCGCTTTTGGCTTGATGATTGTCCACGTAATGCAATATAGTTTGACGAAGCTTGAGCTTGCGCGTAAAGGCTATAATTTTCGGCATAAGAATTATACAAGCAAAAAAAGCTGTCAAAAAAGTAAAAATCAGTTTTGCAATCATATTCCCTTGTCCTCAATAAGCTGTTTCACATAAGCCTCATCATTGTACTCGTACCTAATGCCGTTAATTTCCTGATACTCTTCCGCACCCTTGCCTGCAATCAAAACTATATCGTTTTTGTCGGCATACTCCAGCGCAAATTTGATTGCCTCTCGCCTGTCCGTAATGCGCATATAGTTGCGGTTTTTCACGCCTTTTTCTATCTCATCAATAATGCTGTCAGGAGACTCGTAACGCGGATTGTCGCTGGTAATAACCGTAAAATCACTCATGCTCGTAGCCACCCTTGCCATCGGAGCGCGCTTTTCTTTTTCGCGATTTCCACCACATCCAAATACGGTAATTACCCTGCCCTTTTTGAATTCATTTATGGCTTTTAGAATATTAAAAAGTCCGTCCTCGGTGTGCGCAAAGTCAATTATTATGCCGTACTTTGTGGTGTTGATGATATTAAATCTGCCGTCAACTTTTTTGAGATTTTGTACGCCTTTTTTGATTTTGTCTAGTGGCACGGCCAGCACTTTACAGGTTGCAGCTGCGCATAAGACGTTGTAGACATTGAATCTTCCCGACATGCAAAATTCGATTTCCTCCACCTCGTCGCAAAGATTTATAACGAACTCTAGCCCGTCTATACTCATTTTGATATCTATGGCGAATACATCAGCAGGATTGTCGCAACCGTAGGTAACGAGGTTAAGCGGACAAGCCTTGCTCAGCGCGCGTCCAAATGCGTCGTCTACGTTAATAACCGCGTTCTTTGAATAGTATGGCAAAAATAATTGTGCTTTTGCCCGACGATATTCTTCCATATCACCAAAAAAATCAAGGTGATCCTCGCTTAGATTGGTAAAAGCAACAACTTCAAAATTAAGCCCGTCAATTTTGTTTAATGTCAGCGCGTGAGCCGAAACCTCCATAACAGCGTACTCCACACCATCGTCCACCATGCTTTTAAGCGCTCTATTTAGCTCTATAGGGTCGGGAGTAGTAAGCGTTGGCGCAATACTCGTGTTACCGTAAAATATTCCGTTAGTACCAATAAGCCCCACTCTGTAGCCACTCTCCGACAAGATGCTCTTGACTATATAAGAAGTAGTCGTTTTGCCGTTAGTTCCCGTTATGCCAACAAGCTTAAGCTTTTGCGAAGGATCGCCAAAGAATCTAGACGACGCAACTGCCAAAGCGTGCCGCGTATCGTCCACAACTATTATGGGAACAGTAAATTCGTTTTCAATCTTTTTGCATGCTATAATGGCAACTGCACCGTTTTGCACTGCCTGCTCGCAAAAATCGTGGCCGTCAAAAGTTCCGCCCACCAGACAAAAGTATGCGCTACCCGTCACGCACGAGTTACTGTCAAACGAAAGCGAAGTTATTTCAGTTTGTTCGTTACACTCTACCAAATCACAAAGTTTCATAGCTGCTCCAATATTTTTGTGTATTGCACTGATAATTTACAACAACCGCTGCAAAAAAATTTGCTTTCATTTGTAATAAAAAGGATTATTTTAGGAGTAGTCCGTAATTTTGATATAGACCACTTCGTTTTTCTTTATTTTTGTTCCCGCAACCGGCACGGTGGAGGAAACAAATTTCCCCTCTCCGTCCATTTCGTAATAAACTCCGCATTCTTTTAGCGCAACCGTCGCCTCGGTTAGCGGTAGTCCGCAAAGCTCGGGCATAACGGTGTATTCTACATCTTCACTTTCTGCCACCATGCCTTTGTAATCAAAAATTTTTCTAAACACTTCTCCAGCGTACGGCGCGGCAACTATGCTTCCATAATACGCGTAGCTGTTAGGCTCGTCAACAAGCATCAACACGGCGTATTTTGGATTGTCTGCAGGCGCATAGCCCACGAAGGAAGATATGTATTTCCCCTGAGCTATACCGCCGTCGCCGTACTTTTGCGCAGTTCCAGTTTTACCCGCTATCTTAAATCCTTCCACCCCTGCCTTGGATCCACCGCCCTCGCTTACGACCTTTTCCAACATACTACTAACGAGCGAGCAAGTTTCTTTGTCTAAAACCTTTCGTACCGCAGTTGGCTGACGAACGAAAACCGTTTTGCTTTGGGAGGAAATTTTGGATACGAAGTACGGCTCGTAAAGAGTTCCGCCGTTTGCGACAGCGCTCACCGCCGTAATAAGCTGCAAAGGCGTTACCGCCACCGCCTGACCGAAGCCTATTCGTGCAAGGTCAACGGTTTTTACCTGACTTTGTTTCATCATTATTCCGCTACTTTCTCCGTAAAAATCTACGCCCGTCTTTTTTCCGAAGCCAAAATTTCTTAGTCCGTCGTACAATTTGTCAGTTCCCAGTTTTTGTGCCAAATCCATAAACACGCAGTTGCAACTGTTTTTTACTCCGTCGCCAAGAGTTTGGTTTCCGTGTCCTATGTAGCGCCAGCATTTGATTCGCTGTCCATCCACTATTCTATATCCCGGACAGTAAAACTGCGCGCTCTCATTGGTTACACCCTCAGACAACGCTATCGCCGTAGTAAAAATTTTGAAAGTAGAACCAGGCTCGTAAACGTCCACAAGCATAGTGTTTTTGCTGAGTTGATTAAGAGTTTCAATATCGTTTCTCGGCACGGCGTTAAGGTCAAAATTAGGCGCCATAGCCATACCCACAATCGCTCCGCTATTAACGTCCATAACTATCATTCCCGCGCTTTTTGCGTTCCATTCGACAAGCGCGTTATTAACTGCGCTTTGGGCAAAGGACTGTATTTGAGCATCTATAGTCAGGGATACGTCACAACCCGCAATAGACGGAACGTATTTTAGCGTAGTTCCCTGTATTTGAGTGCCCTTTATGTCGGTTTCGGTATAAACCATACCGTTTACGCCTTTTAGATATTTGTCGTAATATGCCTCGAGTCCACTTTGACCGTTGTTGTCTATGTCCGTATACCCCAAAACCTGACTGAGCAAAGAAGATTGGGGGTAATTACGCTGAGAATCTATTGCATAATAAATTCCGTCTACTCCGCATTGCTTGATAATTTCAGCAGTGGTGGACGGAACTTGGCGCTTTATAGTAATTTCGCTTACTCTTTTTGCCGTAATTTTTTGGTATAAGGTCTGATAATCCAACCCCAAAATTTCCGAAAGAACAGTTGTCACCGCATTAAAATCTTTTACGGCGTTGGGACGAACGTATATCGTATAAACGTCCTTGTTGTCAGCAAGCACCTCTCCACAACTATCGTAGATTATTCCTCTTTTTGCTGTAAGAGGCAAATCACGGTACCATTGAGAAGTGGCTTTTGCCTGCAATTCCTTGCCGTCCACCAGTTGAATATAACAGAGTCTTCCAAAAAGGATAAAAAATAAAGAGGCTACTGATGTAACTACAACCAATAACCTCTTTCGTAGTAAGGACAACGTATTTGTCTTGTACAAACTAACCTCCGAATATATCGCTCACAAAATCGCAGAATTTATCGAACCAATTTGTACTTCTCGTGTAACTAGTAATTTCTTCTACGGGCATAAGCTCGATTTCGGTAGGATTAGTTACCTCTACCATACCGTTCTCGTACGCACTACCCTTGATAAAATTGTCACTGTTCAACATTTCAAGATTAGCATTTTGCTCAATAATCGTAGCATTTCTCGCTGCGATATCCTGATTGAGCGAAATCACTCTTGCGTTTGCCGAGCTAATCGCAACTCCGGTAGCAATAACTATTGCTGCAAGCGCCATTACGACAACCATGTAAACGGCAAGCATAACCTTGGTTTTTGAATCCATCTTTGGCTTGACGTCATAATCATAGTTTACCTCTTCTCTCTGCTTTGGCTTAACGATGCCAGGCATAAGCTCTTCAGTATGAAGCTTACGTTTGGTTGGAGCGGGCGACTCTACTTGAGTTTCACGTGGGGAATAGTTGAGAGTCTCACCTTTTACCGTCTGAGCAGTAGAATAAGATTGATTAATATCTAGATCATATCCCATGTCAAAAGACTTGTCGGTAGCAACCTCAAAACCGCCGTATCTTTCTTCTTCGGTATCAACTTTTCTTTTTACTGTTAACATATTTATGTCCCCCGCTTTTATAATATTACTTTTATTGATTACAATTTTTCTATAACCCTCAGCGTTGCACTCGTAGAGCGCGAATTAAAATCGATTTCTTCTTTTGAGGGTTTTATTTTTCCAATAAGCTTTCCGCTTGCCGTATGTCCGCACACACATACAGGCAGGCTCTTGTCACAAATACAGCCCGTAGCCAGCATCGCAAAGGTTTGTTTTACTATGCGATCCTCGAGAGAGTGAAAACTGATTACGCTGAATCTTCCACCCGGCTTTATCATCGAAAAGATGCTCTCGAGTCCTTCTTTCAGTCCATCCAGCTCGCCATTTACTTCTATGCGCAAGGCCTGAAAAGTCTTTTTTGCCGGATGGGATTTTGGATCGAACGGAACACTCTTTTTTATTATTTCTACCAGCTGACCGGTAGTAACAATAGGCTGCTTTGCTCGCTCTTTTACTATATTAGCGGCAATCCTACGTGAAAACTTCTCCTCTCCAAAAGTGTAAATCACGTCTGCCAGCTTTTTTTCGTCGTAGTTGTTTACTATGTATTCCGCATCAAACCCGCTTTCGTTGTTCATACGCATATCAAGACGCGCGTCGTACCTATAAGAAAAACCTCGGTAATCCGCGTCAACCTGATGCGAACTTATTCCAAGATCGATTACAGCACCATCGATAGCATCTATTCCTTCTTCTTTCAAAAACTGCTCTGCATTTTTGAAATTTCCGTGTTTGAGAATAAACTTTCCCGAAAAATCCGAAAATCTATTTTCGCACTCCTCCAGCGCTTCTTGGTCAAGGTCAGTACCTATAATGCGACCTCCCTTGCGTAGTATCGCAAAGCTGTGACCTCCACCACCCAAAGTGCCGTCAAAATAAATTCCGTCATTCGCAACTTTAAGCGCGTCAACGGTTTCTTTTAGCATTACGGGAATATGATACATTTATTCTTCCTTTCCGGACAGGTAACTGATACAATCGTTAAGATCAGTAGATGCAAGATAATTATCCCAAGTGTCTTTGTCCCAAACTTCCAATCGGTCATTGGAGCCGTTGAAATAAATACTCTTTGTAATACCGCTGTATTTGAGCAAACTCTGTGGCAAGGTAATTCTGCCCTGCTTGTCCTCTTCGGCAAAGAATCCGTTGGCGAGCAACACTCTCATCGGACGGGTTTTTTCTACCGTCGCAAAGTTCGAACCGCTGAGCATATTGTTCAAAAGCTCGTTGGCGTGCTCTTTGGGGATAATCATCAAACATTTGTCGGGTCCGCAAGTAATGAAGGGATTGCTACCCAACTCTTTTTGATAACGAGAAGGTATTCTTATTCTATTTTTTTCGTCGAGCTGAACTTCGACTTGACCATAAAACATAAGCATACCCCCTTTTTATAAGTGTAAATATATAATATCATATTTTTTTTCCACTGTCTACCACTTTTGACCATTTTTTTAAATTTTTTTTGTGAATTTTTCCACGCTTCTCCACATTGTTATCCACAATTAACTACTTTTTCCATTTTGCACCACCTTCCCCAGCCGTTTTTTCGCCCGATTTTGTGGATAACTCCATTGATAACTTTAAAATTCAGCGTAAATTTTGTCGAAATATAATTTTGCGGTGGTTTTTGGTGGAAAACTCATTTGTGGAGCAAAGTGGAAAATTTTTTCAAAAAAATGGCAAGAAATTTTTTTGCGGTGGTTTTTGCTTGTTTTTTCGCCAAAAAAGCGCGCAAAAAAACCGCCCGAAATTCGGACGGTCCTGCAAGCTATTAAATTTGTAAATCGATTAATTTTAACGCATGCCTACTCTGCCTTGTACGGCGCTTCGCTATCAAAAATAAGCAACGGCTTGTTTGACATACTGTCGCAAGAAGTCAGAAAAAACTCCACTCCATCACGGAACACCTTGCGCGTAATTCGCGCGCTGTTTCCGTGAAGATGACCGTAAACCACCTTTTTTACTCCATATTGGCTAAACAGCCTCGTGAACGGCGAACTTTCAAACTTGACGTTGAACGGCGGATAATGCATCATACCCACGACTGTATCGGTTTCCTTTCTCATTCCCTGCATCTTTTGCAGGGACATCTCCAGCCTCAACACCTCGCGCTTGTAGATCTTCTCGTCCTCTGCCGACGGAAAATTTGCTCCGTCAGGAGTCGCCCACCCGCGCGAACCGCAAACAAGCATATCGCCTATACGGATGCAATCGTTTTGAACGGCGTACATATTTTGTGGAAGAATATTGCGAAGCGCGCTTATCGAGTGCCACCAATAATCGTGATTGCCTCTTAGCAGAACTTTTTTGCCCTTTAGCTGCGAAATCCATTGTATATCGACAACAGCTTCTTCGAGGCGCATAGCCCAGCTTATATCTCCTGCAATAAGCACGATATCGTCATCCTCTACCACGTTTTGCCAGTTGGCAATAACCTCGTCCACGTAATTGTCCCAAACGGGCCCAAAAATATTCATAGGCTTGGGGTTGTTTATGGAAAGATGCAAATCACTCAAAGAAAATACTTTCATACAGCAATTATACCAAAATCCCAACTTAATTTCAAGCAAAATGCCCACGAATATGCTTTTGGTTTTTTAGCTTTGTGGCTAGATTATTCTCCCGTAGGGAATATAGGCACGTTAAACAATCCTTCGCACACCTCGCCCTCGTATTCCACACAAGTCGGGTATTCTGCATATCCGTAGCTTGGCACGAGTATGTCCACTGGAACGACAACCTTGATTATTTGCACTATGCAAACACGGAAGCTAACAGTCTCGTCCGAAGTAAACGAGCCTATCGTGCTAACGAGATTGCTTATTGCTTTTAACGAATAAGGAACTATACTGTCCGACGGCAGCTTAAGTACAATATCGCGACTAACGGTGATAGACGAGGTAGCCGTACCTTCTCTGCCGTTTGCGTCGGTATAAGCAACGGTAATCGGAATCGTAACGTTCATTTCTACCCTACTGCGTCTGCCGTCGATGGGAGTCGCAACAAAGTCGGAAATAACTGAATCACCACTACTTCGCGCAGACACAAAGGTAAAAGGCGCAACTGTACCCTCGGTGAAACCGATTAACGTAGCAGTATAGGTCTGGTCCGTAAATCTCGTTATACAACCGTCAAAAACCTTGTTTACTTCTATACAAACTCTTTCGCATAATCCGTTTAGAGGATTACCGCAAATAGCACCTGCTTTTTTTGTATTCATAAAAAACCTCCTGTATTACTTAATTTCAGTATATTAAGTACAGGAGGCTTTTGTTACAAAAGATATATCGTTATAAATTTAATTATTTTAGCTTTTACTTAAAGATAAAGTTATTTTTTGAATACAAAATCTACAGATTCTATATTTTCAAGATCTTCTGCATTTATTGGCATAAAGATAAGATTAGCCCAATTCTGTCCACTTTTCTTTGGTGAGATAATTAATTCAATTTTGTTTCCATTTCTATTTAATGATATATCTATAGCACGATAACCTACTATTTGTGGAAGCTTGCAAACTATACCTGTTTTTAAATAAGGCGTCCCATAAATATATTCATCATATTTATCAAAATCTTCTGCCTTTTTTATTAATTCAGCGCCGTTAAATATATTGTTTTCATCATCTCCACCCAATATATCCCTTACTCTTATTAGATTTATCGTATGAATTTCTGCTATAAGTTTTTTGGAAACCTCCACTATTACGGTTGGGTTACTTTCAGCTTGAGCTATCCCTTCCATAATAAGAACAGACATCAACAGCTCGTTGCCCGAAATTGTTGCGCCCAAAAAGTCAACCTGACCCATTGATCCAATACCTGCACCATAAACAATTAATGCTGCGCTATCAAAATAAGCTTTACTGTATTTTTCTTGAAAATTGACCGTATCATCCCAATTATCTCCTTTATATCCTATAGCACGCATTCTATCTTGATTAAAAATTTCCTGCCATTCATCATAAGTTTTTATCAACTCAGCTCCCAAAATGCTACTTTTTCCATAATGCATTTTTCCATAACTGTGTCCAGCTTCCTTGATGCCGACTTCTTTCTCTCCGTACATGCCGTAGAGCACGAATACCGACACTATCATCACTATCGACAAAGCCAAACTAATTGCTTTTTTAATCATAGTTTTTCTCTCCTTGTTTTGTATTAGTGAAAATCTAGTAAATATTACAAAAAAAGACCGCAAGAAATAATCAATCTTGCGATCCGTGGTTGCTATTATAAAATTTTGACACACACTTTTTCCTTGGCATTATGCATACCTCCGCATAGTGTCTTTTGATTTACTACTTATATTGTAGCAAATTTTTCAATTTATGTCAATAACAAAATAAATATATTTTTAATTGTCTTCCTCTTGGCAGACTTGTTCAATATCCTCGTCAACGGCAAGAATTTCCTCAAGCTTACTCAGCACTCTATCGCGGTTAAATCCTTCAACAGACACGGGAATTATATTGTCCCTGCCGATTTTTAGCGCTGCTGCCATAGCGGTTACGTTTTGCGAAACCTTGCTTTTGGACAGCTTGTCGGATTTGGTCGCTATTACCGTAAAAGGAATTTGATAATAGTACAAATATTCCAGCATTTGCACGTCTAATGCAGACGGCTCGTGACGAATATCCATCAGCACAAGGGCGTGACGCAAAAATTTTGCCTCGCCAAAATACCCGCCCATTAGGTCCGCCCAGCTCTTTCGCTCCTGCTTTGACGCTTTTGCAAAGCCGTACCCCGGTAGGTCTACGAGCAAAAATTCGTCGTTTATACCAAAGATATTTATCAGCCTCGTTCTGCCCGGTAGCGAAGACGTTTTGCACAGCTTACCATTTTGACATAGCATATTTATAAAGCTGGATTTGCCCACGTTGGAGCGTCCGGCAACGCAAATTTCCGTCATTCCCGACTCTTCGAGCGCAAATTTTTCCGCGTCCGCATAACTTTTTACAAATACTGCTTTCGAAATTTTCATACGAGTGCTATTTCCAATACTTCGTCAATTTTTGATACAGGAATAATTTCCAATTTATCCTTAACCTCGCTCGGTACGTCGGCAAGGTCTTTTTCATTGCCCTTAGGGATTATGAGCGTTTTGATTCCCGCGCGGTATGCCGCCAGCGACTTTTCTTTTAGTCCGCCGATTGGCAAAACGTTGCCACGCAAGGTGATTTCGCCAGTCATCGCCACACTGCTCTTTACCTTTTTGCCCGAAAATGCCGAGGTGAGCGCAGTGGTGATCGTAATGCCTGCGCTAGGTCCGTCCTTTGGCGTTGCTCCCTCCGGGAAATGCAGGTGTATATCGTTTTTGGTAAAAGACTCGTCTAGGATTCCGAATTTATCCGCTCTCGCTCTAACTACCGAAAGCGCAGTACGACACGACTCCTTCATTACGTCGCCAAGGCTACCCGTAAGAATTATGTCGCCCTTGCCCGACGGCAACAGCGTAACCTCGATGTTGAGCGTCGTTCCGCCCACTCTCGTCCACGCAAGTCCCGTAGCACAGCCCACTTCGTCCTCTTTGTTGTTTTCGTCGTCGGTGAATTTTCTTACGCCAAGATATTTTTCCAGCTCGTTTTTCTTTACGGAAAAACTCTTTTTCTTACTGCCGTTGACTATTTCTACCGCAATTTTTCTTACAACGGTAGCAATTTCTCTCTCAAGATTTCTAACACCGCTTTCTTTGGTGTAGCCCTCGATAATGGACTCGATTGCCTCGTCAGTAATCTTTACGCTGTCATTTTCCAGTCCGTTTGCCTCGATTTGCTTAGGCAAAAGGTATTTTTTTGCAATCTCCGTCTTTTCACGGTAGGTGTATCCGCTAAGCTCAATAAGCTCCATACGGTCAAGAAGCGCAGGCGGAATGGTGTCCACCGTGTTTGCAGTAGCCACAAACATTACCTTGCTCAAATCGTACGGAATCTCGAGATAGTGATCCTTAAAGTCAAAGTTTTGGTTAGGGTCAAGAACTTCTAGAAGCGCGCTTGCCGGATCGCCACGGAAATCGCTGGTCATCTTATCGATTTCGTCGAGAAGGAACACGGGATTTACAACTCCTGCCTGCTTCATTCCATTGATAATTCTACCCGGGAGCGAACCGATATAGGTACGACGGTGACCTCGAATCTCCGCCTCGTCTCTCACTCCGCCCAGCGACATATTAATAAACTTTTTGCCTGCCGCTCTTGCAATAGATTTTACCACCGAGGTTTTACCTACTCCCGGAGGACCGACAAAACACAAAATAGGCGTTTTGTAATTGCTGGTAAGCTCGTGAACCGCCAAAAACTCAACTATGCGGTCCTTTACCTTTTCCAAGCCGTAATGATCCTCGTCTAAGATTCTTCGTGCCTCGACTAAATCCACGTTATCCTTGGTCGTTTCGTTCCAAGGGAGCTCAAGCACCCACTCGATATAGCTACGACAAACTCCTGCCTCAGGCGAGGTAGGGTTCATCTTTTCCATACGGGCAATTTCTTTGTTCAATTTTTCTTTAGCATAGTCAGGAAGCTTCTTTTGGTCGATTTTTTTACGGTATTCCTCCAGCTCGTCCTCATCCTCGCCAAGCTCTTTTTTGATGGCGCGGATTTGCTCGCGGAGATAAAATTCTTTTTGATTCTTGTCTATGCTCTGTCTTACGTCAGCCGCAATCTTCTTTTGGAGTGCAATAATTTCGCCCTCTTTTGCAAAGAATTCGGTAACGTTTTTAAGCTGGTCGTACACGTCGGTCATCTCCAAAAGCTTTTGCTTGGCGAGATCCGAAGTGTAACAAAAATTAGCCACCGTATAGATAAATTTGAACAAATCGTCTTCGGGATTGAGCCCTGCGAGCATGTCTGAGGAAAGCTTTTTGTCCAGCTTGCGATAGCTGTCAAAATGTTCTCTAGCAACCTTTTTGAGCGCGTCAAGCATCTGATAGTCAGGAGTTTCTTCCTCCAGCGGAACAGCTTCCACCTCAAAATACGGCGAGACGTGAATAAAGTCGCTGATTTCCATACGCTTTTCGCCCACCACCAAAACTCTTATCGTATTGTTAGGGAGCTTGAGCACCTGCTTGATTTTTGCTACCGTGCCCACTCTGTACAAATCCTTAGGCATAGGCGACGCAATGCTCGCGTCCCTTTGCGCGACGAAAAGCACATCTTGATTTTCCTCGGCAGCGCGGTTAAGCGCAAGCATAGACTTGTCTCTTACTGCATCA
>JAFQMX010000045.1 GCA_017396125.1 Clostridia bacterium | reverse complement strand
GATAATCCTTGTACGCCTGCATACTGGATTCTACGCAGGTGGTAGACCCGATATAGCTCATATTAAGGAAGGCGATATCAGCGTATTCTTCGGTATCGAGATTGCAATTGTTTTCAGTATTGAACTTATCGTAATTGCAAACGAACTGCATAAAGAGATTAGCCGCCTCGGTGTTCTTAGCATACTTAGGAATAACGAAGCTGTCCACCCAAACGTTAGAGCCTTCTTCCGGTACTACATAGCGAAGGTTGAGATTAGCATCGGCTTCGGAAAGATTCATAACGTAACCTGCATCACACGACCAAAACACTCCGAGATAGCCCTTGGATCCATTAAGATCGTTAAGCATATCGTCTTTTGCCGAGTCAACCTCGTACGCGCGCACCAAAGATTTTTGTTGCATCAAAAGAGTCTTTGCTTTGGCAATTTCGTTGTTGTTAATTTGATAAAGAATACTTTCTAACTTTGCTCTGTACGCATCGCCGTAAACCGGATTACCCTGCTCGTCGGTTTCTATGAGCGAAAGCAACTCGTCTTTGTAGTAATTTATCATAGCAATAGTATAAGAATCTCTTACGCTATCCTTCATATAAATTTTGTTATTGTAATCGGAATTCCACAAAATTTCCCAATGGGAAACTGCCTCGTCATTGAGTCCCGGCGTTTTGGAATTGTAAAGCACGCCCATCGTTCCCCAAACGAACGGCACGGTATATTTCATATAATCCCCGTCGAACGCAGCGCTCAAAAGATTGTTTACGCTTGCGCTAACGTTTTGCGCTACAGCCTTTTTAGTATCAGCGTCTACTTCCAAAAGAAGATTTGCCTTAGCCATACGGGCAAGCATATATTCCGAAGGACAAACGAGGTCGTAATCCTTCTTTTTGCGGTAAATCTGAGTAAACATATCTTCGTTGGTTTCGTACTCGTTGTACTGAACCTTTATCTTTTTGCCGGTATTTTCTTTATACCACGCCTCGAATATAGGAATAATATCCGGATCCATATATTCTCCCCAGTTGTATATTTTCAAAATACCGCTTCGGTTTTGGCATCCTCCCAGCAAGCTCACGCAGGACGCGCCGATAACTACACACAAAAGCACTGACAAAAATTTCTTCATTTTACACTCCTTTCGTATTTTTTATTTGCCTACATCACGATCCGCGGTTGGTTACCGTTTAGCGTGACGTAGTCTTATTTTTCTTAATTTTATTATAAACGTTGATAAACACGAGTATCAACATTATAGCCAAAAGTATTACGGTGGACATTGCTCTCAGCTCAGGTTGAACGCCCTTTACCTTTATCTTTGTGTAAAGATAGGTGGAAATGGTATCCACGTCACCGTTTATGAATTTGGTTATTACGAAGTCGTCAAGACTGAGCGTAAACGACAGCGCAAAGCCGGCTATCATACCCGGAATAAGCTGTGGTAAAATTACCGTAAGCATCGTTTTTATCGGTGGAGAACCCAAATCAAGTCCCGCTTCGTAAAGATTCGGATTTAGCTGAGTAAGTCTAGGCGTTACCGACATTATTACGTACGGAATGCAAATTATCGTATGTGCAATTATGAGCGTTCCGAATCCATCAGGAATCACCTTTATTATCAAGAAAAACAGCATAAACGCTATACCGGTAACGATATCCGCGTTTACCATAGTAATCTGGCTGACGGTGTCCATATAAACCTTTGGCGCTTTTCTCAAGTGATAAATTCCCACCGCGCTGAACGTGCCGATTGCCGTCGCAAGCAAACTGCTCGCAAGCGCTATAATGACTGAATTCGTAAGCGCTCCCATAATTTCCGGATCTTCAAACATATTTATATAAAGCTGAACCGAAAATCCCGTCCAGTTGCCTATCGTTCTGCTCTCGGTAAAAGAGTAAATAATAAGGATTATGATAGGGACATACATCAGTATAAGGGTAATATACACAAAGGTAAGCGCGATGACTTTTTTTAGTTTTTCGTGTCTTATCATAGTATTCCTCCCGTGGTTGCCTTAGCTTTGCCGCCCGTGAGCTTGGAGGAAATAATCATAGTTATTCCGATAAGAATCAACAAGAAGAACGCATACGCCGAGCCGAGATTCCAATGATTTTTTGTAAACCAGTAGTTTATAAGGTTACCGAACATAATATTTTCCGGTTTTCCCAAAATGTCGCTGATCGCAAAGGTGGAAACGGTAGGCATAAATACCATTATTATACCGCTGATTACGCCCGGCATAGATAGCGGAACTTTTACTCTAAAAAAGGTCTTTATCGGCGACGCACCAAGGTCGTACGACGCTTCGATAAGACTCTTGTCCATGCTGACGAATATCGTATAGATAGGAAGTAGCATAAACGGAAAAAAATCGTACACCATACCGCACAGCACCATAAAGAATCCGGTATCAATTTGCAACAGCTCGATAAACAAATTCTTTAGCGCGTACATACGGAGCAAAGAATTTATCCACATAGGCAATATGAACATCATTACCAGCAAAGCGGATTTATTAAACCTGCTGTTTGCAAGTATCATAGCTAGTGGATAAGCTATCACAAGACAAATTACCGTAGTAAGCAAAGCCACGCCAAAGGAATAAAACAACACCTTTATCGTGCCCTTTGAAAAAATATCCGCAAAATTTTCGAAAGTGAACTTCCCGTCCCCGTCTACGAATGCAAAATACAACAATACCAGCAAAGGAACTATTACGAACAGTGCGGAAAGCACGCCGTACGGAAGCGCGAAAAGCTTGCGATTAAACGTCAGCCTCTTCATTTTCTTCCTCCAGCTTTTGTAAAATTATATCTTCAGGCTTGATTTTCAGCCCCACTCTGTCGTCGATATCCCAATCGATATCGGTGTCAAGATAAAAGTCCTCGTCGGTGTCGGTATAAATCTGTACCTGATAGTAACTGCCCTTATACAAAGTCTGCGCCACGTTTACACCAATAATACCGTCGCTTTCGTCATCGGTAAGCTCAATTTTGTCAAACGGAATGGTAACCTTTACTCTATCTCCCTTGACAAGACTACCGTCATTGATAATTTCGAAGCTTCCGCCACAAAGTTCAATGGAAGTATCGCTGTCCAAAACGGTAACGAAGGTGTTGGTGGTGCGCAACTTTTTCATAATATGAATTGAATTAGGCGCAATAGCAAGACGCACGGTCTCGCCCGCCTTTCTGCCCACAGTAGACTGAACAGTAAACTCGTAGCCCTCGGTAGCAATTTCCATTTGATAGAAGGTCCCCTTAAACACAACGTCGATTACCTTGCCCTCAAGCTGACCTTGCTCGCTGATTTCGATATCCTCAGGACGAATAACGAGGTCGACTTTTTCGTTCTTTTCAAATCCCTTGTCAAGACAACGGAACTTTTCTCCGCAAAATGATACGTTGTAGTCGGCAATCATAGTGCCAGAAAGTATGTTGCTTTCGCCGATAAAGCTTGCTACGAAAGCGTTGCTCGGCTCGTCGTAAATCTTTTTAGGAACGCCCACCTGCTGAATAACGCCGTCGTTCATAACCACTACTCTGTCGCTCATAGTAAGCGCTTCTTCTTGGTCGTGGGTAACGTAAACGAAGGTTATGCCGAGATTTTTGTGCATAGCCTTTAGCTCAAGCTGCATTTCCTTGCGCATTTTCAAATCAAGGGCTCCCAGCGGTTCGTCAAGAAGCAAAACCTTTGGCTCGCAAACTATTGCACGCGCAATAGCAACTCTTTGTTGCTGACCGCCCGAAAGGCTGTTTACGTCACGGTGTTCGTAGCCCTCAAGTCCTACGACCTTAAGAGCACGCTTAACTTTTTCCTCAATTTCTTTTTTGCTAAATTTACGATAAACGTCCTTTTCCACTCCCTTTTTATCGGTTATGGTTTTGTCAAAAATTCTCTTGTTTTTAAGTCCGTAAGCGATATTGCCAAAAACGTTGAGATGCGGAAAAAGCGCATACTTTTGGAAAACGGTATTGATTCCGCGTTTGTGTGGCGGAATGTAGGTAACGTCCTTGCTACCTATAAATATTTTTCCGCTTGTAGGAGTTTCGAATCCCGCGATCATACGAAGCAAAGTAGTTTTTCCACAGCCCGAAGGTCCGAGCAAAGTAACGAATTCTCCTCTCTTTATGGAAAGATTCATATCATCTACTACCGTTACGTCGTCAAAAACCTTGGTAACGCCCACTACCTCGATAATTTTGTCGGTTTTTTCGTGCAAAGACTTTTGTTCATTTGGATTATTATGCTTTTGTTCGTTCATAATTTTATCTCCTAAAAGTTAGGCGGACAGGACACCCAAACAATTTTTGCCCTTCCGTTTCCCACGTTTTTTATGCTGTGACTCTTGCTGCTACGGTAATAAAAGCTTTCGCCCTTTTTGCAGATGGTAGCGCATCTGCCCACCGTAACCTCTATTTTTCCTTCCAAAACCAAGCCAAATTCCTCACCCTCGTGCGGTAGATCGCTCATCAGCGCACCCTCTGTCAGCTCACACATAATAGGCTCCATCTCGTTTTTTTGCGAAGTAGGAACCAGCCAGGTAATTTTGCTGTCGCCGTTGTCCTTTTCGAAATGCTCCTCGGCAGTAAAAACAATCTTTTCGTCCTCGTTGCTGTCAAAAAATTCGGACAGCGTAGTGCCCAGCGAAGTGAGAATATCGTTGAGCGTTGCAATAGAGGGGCTGGTAAGGTCGTTTTCGAGCTGTGAAATGTAGCCCTTGGTCAGCTCGCATCTGTCTGCAAGCTCCTCTTGGGTAAGCTGATTTTTTAGCCTTAGCTCCTTAATCTTTATTCCTATCTCCATAAACTTACCAAAAATCCTCCCCGTTTTCTGCTTTACACGCTGAATTTAATGAAAATATTAGTTGTAAACTTTTCGTTTACAAGGTTAGATTACCTTAAACATAAAGTTTACTTAAACTAAACAACGCTAGTATATTTCCTTTTAACTGTTTTGTCAACTATTTGCAATATATATTTCGTTATTTTATACGACTTTTTGAAGCAAAAAACGAATGGTAATTTTAGATTCGGCGTGACAAACGGCGCGTCAGACTATCAGTTTTTGAAAGAACAAAAAAAATAGTGCAAATTTGTTGATTTTTGGGTTGAATAATGGTAAAATGTATTTGGAGGCTGTATGGAAAATAAAAATTCGACCAAAACTCTCATAACCGTTTCGGCAGTAATCTTCTTTTGCCTGCTCGTTTGCGCGCTCGTCATCAATCTCATTAAGTACGCCAATGTTACCACAAAAGAAAAACAGCTGCAAGCCAAGCTTAACGAGCTTAACGCTATCGTGGAGCGAAACGATGAGGAAATCGCTTACAAAAGCACCGACGAATATATCGAAAAGTATGTTCGCGACTATATGAACATGATAGGAAAAGACGAAATAGCCTTTACCGGCAAATAATTTTGCTTTAATTACAGCGCAGGTTTCCCCTGCGTTTTGTTTTTTGTAAATAATAAATTTTTGCAAATTCACGAATTTTTTGCTTCTATTTTACTAAAATATATTATCACTCACACGGAGAATTATGAAATACGCAGTTATAGATATAGGAAGTAATTCGGTAAGACTTATGCTGGACGGCACCAACTCAGTCAACCGCAAGTTGCTAAAAAGCACCCAACTCGCCAAGGGTATGACCGACGGCGTAATTTGCGACGAGCGAATTGCCGACACTGCTCTTGCCGTAAAAGAATTTTGTGATTTTGCTACGGCGAACGGCTACGAGGTTATGATTTTTGCCACCGAAGCAGTCCGAAGCGCAAAAAACGGTAGCGCGGTTACGAAACGCATACTTGAGCTTACGGGCAAGGTGGTGGACGTAATCGACGGCAGCACCGAAGCGAAAATCGGCTTTATGGGTGCTAGCGGAAAATGCGGTCACAAGTGCATTTTGGACGTAGGCGGAGCCAGCTCGGAGCTTGCCGCGGGCAAGGACGGCGAGCTTTATTATTCCAAAAGTCTGCCGTTTGGAGCAGTACGATTAAAAGACCGATTTAACGACGATCTCGTTGCGCTAACCGAGTTTTTGCACAACGGCGTGCGCGAATACCAAAAATTAGATTGCGACGAATATATTGCAATCAGCGGAACGGCAACCTCACTTGCAGCAATGCAACAACAAATGACCGCGTACGACCCGCGTCTAATTCACGGCAGTTTTTTGTCAGTAGAATATCTCAACAAAATAATCAACGAATTAAAAGATAAAAGCACTCAGGAAATCACCGCCGATTACCCAATTTTAGGTAGTAAGCGAGCCGAGGTTATATTAACTGGCGCAGTGATTATGCGTAGTGTTGCACAATTTTTAGAAATAAACGGATTCAGGGTAAGTGAGCGCGACAACGCCGAGGGCTACCTTATCTATAAGGAAAAAATTACCGCACCGTAAGGAAATTTTTTCTTGTCGCGCCATTTGTATTTTCCAGCCGTATAAATATCCGATTTGTCTCCCATACTACTCTTGAACCACGCGAGGTTAATTACAAAACAAAGGAGATGAATTTATGGCTACGCAAAACAACGGAAAAAATGCTAACAAATCGACCACCAAGTCGAAGAGCGGTTCGTCCCGCACTAGCTCCAGACAGGCAAGTCCTAATACCGACAAGACCAAGTCCTGCGGTACTAAGAGTTGCAAGAGCGCAAGTGCAAAAAGCGGTAACAAAACCACTGATTGCAAATAATATTGTTTGACGAAAAAAGGAGATTCCCAAGTTAGCGGGTATCTCCTTTTTTGCTTTTAGCAGGTTATTAAATGCGAAAATATTTTAATTATTATCACTACGGCCTTTGTTATTTGCGCATAAATTCCGCAAATGTGGTCAGTTTTTTTGATGTACGTACATGATTTTTTTTGACGCGCGTCCGTTTTTTTAATTTTTGAACAACCTTGCGACAGCCACCCTTTATCCCAAAAATCATCGCTATCCCAAGGCCCACTCCCATCAAAAAATATGGACGGAATACACCATCGTTGAGAAGAGTTACGCCAACCACCATGGCGATGCAAAGCGCACCTAAAATAAAATCCAGCACCACCGTTACGGCAAGTATATCGGTAGATTTTACCAGTGCAGTTTCCGCCAAAAATATTACCCCTATTACCGTTCCGACGACGATGCTCACAAGCAAGAGTTCAACTTCGCTCATTACTTAAAAATCTTTTTCAGCACCGGTGTTTTTGTGGCAGCATACTTTATGCAATTAACGGTTCCGCAAAAGCTAAACACGCCGTCCTCTACGGAAAAGTTCTCAATTTTCAAATCCTTGCCCTGCACGCTTATAGCCCCTTGGGTGCTAATAACACAAAGCGCGGTATCGCAAGAAGTTACTACTTTTTCAACACCCGTAATAGTGGTTTTGATTCTGTTTTCCACGGTGATGCCGTGCGGTAATTTGGTTTTATTTTCCATTATTTGCTCCAAAGTTTTTTGTACATTATATTCGCAAAAAACTTTTTTTATTACCAAAAAACCAAAAAACGCAGCAATCCCAGTCAAAACAGCTAATTTTCCCTTTCCCAACACAATAAATGCACATTTTTTCATCTTTCAATAAGTTCTCATTCGATGATATTCATTTGACATTATTTTTATAATTTTGTATAATTATTGTGCTTCAAAAACGGTGAATATTGGTGAATATTATAGGAGTAAGTGCGTATGCCAAACAATTCTACTAACACTTTAATTAACGAACTTATAAACTGCTCTTTCCCTTTGACAGCAATCATTTTCGATGCATATTGTCGCGAATATGAAAATATAAATCCTTTACAGGTAAGTGTTCTCAATCTTATTCACGACCACAAAACGCTCAATATGACCAGTCTTGCAAGGCGATTGGGATACACTAACCAAAGATTGACTCAACCCGTAGATGACCTCGTACGTCGCGGATTGCTTGGTCGCACCATCGACGACGACAATCGACGTATGGTATTCGTTTCTTTGACGGAAAAGGGCGAGGACTTTCTCCAAGCCAGCCGTATCAAAGCGCGTACTACCATAGCGACAATGCTGGACAAGGTTATGACCGAAGAAGAAAAAAATCAGCTTTGCGACAGCATTCACACCGCTAACCTTCTTCTCGAAAGACTCAACCAAGTCAAATAATTTTTACGGACCGTAATATGCTTAATATTGTTCTCGTAGAGCCGGAGATTCCGCAAAATACCGGCAACATTTCCCGAACCTGCGCCTGCACCGGCACAAAACTTCATCTCGTGCGCCCTTTTGGCTTTGAGATAAGCGACCGCACGGTAAAGCGCGCCGGACTGGATTATTGGGACAAGGTCGACATAATTTATTACGACAATCTCGCCGACTTTTTTCAAAAAAACAAAGGTGGGAAGTTTTTTTATCTCACAACCAAAGCCAAGAAATCCTATACGGAAATAGAGTTTCCACCAGACTGCTATTTAATGTTCGGAAAAGAAACCAAAGGACTGCCAGAGGATTTGATATACGGCGATTACGACAACGCCCTAAAAATTCCGATGAACAACAACGTTCGCTCGCTAAATTTGAGCAATTCGGTGGCAATCGTTCTTTACGAAGCACTACGTCAAAACGATTTTTCACAAATAAAATAACAAATTTTTACTTAAAATTGTATTATAATTTATAAAAATATACTTTTTATAAAACTGCTTCAAAAATATATAGACAAAAACAAAAATCTATTATATAATTTGAAGGTAAGCAAGTTTAACTCGCAAAAAAATTTAACTAATTACATAAATACTTTGGAGGTATAGTAATGGCACAAAAGGTACTTATGACAGGCAATGAGGCTATTGCCCGTGGCGCATGGGAAGCAGGCGTCAGATTTGCTGCAGCTTATCCAGGTACTCCAAGCACGGAAATTCTGGAAAACCTTTCCACTTACAAGGACATTGACGCTCAATGGTCCCCTAACGAAAAGGTTGCTCTCGAAGCAGCTTTCGGTGCATCTGTTGCAGGAGGAAGAGCATTTGCTAGCATGAAACACGTTGGTATCAACGTAGCAGCAGACCCTTTATTCACTATCGCATATTCAGGTTCTAACGCAGGTTTGGTTATCGTAACCGCTGACGAACCAGGACAACACTCTTCTCAAAATGAACAAGACAACCGTAACTTCGCACGTCATGCAAAAATGCCTATGCTTGAGCCTGCTGACAGCCAGGAATGTAAAGACATGGTTAAATTGGCATTTGATATGTCGGAGGAATATGACTGTCCTGTTCTTATCAGAGTTACTACCCGTGTTTGTCACAGCAAGAGCTTGGTAGAACTTTGCGAAAGAGTTGAAAAACCTATCGTACCTTACGTTAAGAATGCTAAGAAATACGTAGACGTTCCTGCTAACGCTCGTATCCGTCGTGTAGAAGTAGAAAAGCATATGGACGCTCTCAAAGTGTTCAGCAACGAAACCGCTCTTAACGTTGTAGAAGACAACGGCAAGAAGATTGGCGTTATCACCAGCGGAATGTGCTACCACTACGCAAGAGAAGTTTTCGAAAATGAAGCGAACTATCTCAGAATCGGCTTCTCTTTCCCACTCCCTATGGGAAAAATCGCAGAGTTCTGCAAAGGACTCGACAAGGTTTATATCATCGAAGAAAACGACGAGTTTATTGAAGACGCAGTTAAGATGCTTGGATTTGGCAATATCGCATACGGCAAATACGCTCCAGATGGCAGCCGCTTCTTCCACTACTGTGGTGAGTTGACCTCTGACGTTATCCGCGCTACCGTAACCGGTCAAGCATTTAAGCCAGTTGACTTTGATAGAACCAAAATCGTTGCTCGTCCTCCTGCTCTTTGCGCAGGCTGCCCACACAGAGGCTTGTTCTACGAGCTCGGAAAGCGCAAGAACGTAGTAGTAAGCGGAGATATCGGTTGCTACACCTTGGCTTTCGCTCCTCCATACAACGCAATGGACTTCAACTGCTGTATGGGTGCAAGTATCAGTAGCGGTAACGGCGCTCAGAAGATCTTCAACAAGGTTGAAGGCAACGACAAGAGAGTTGTTAGCGTACTCGGCGACAGCACCTTCTTCCACAGCGGTATCACCAGCTTGTTGGACGTTGTTTACAACAGAGGCAACAACATCACCGTTATTCTTGACAACCGTATTACCGGTATGACCGGACATCAGCAGAACCCTGGTACTGGATACACTGCTCAGGGCGCAGAAACCGTTGTTGTAGATATCGAAGCAATCGTAAAAGCTTGCGGAGTTAAGAACATCAAGGTTATCGACCCTAACGACCTCAAGGCTGTTAAGGACGCTATCGACTGGGCGTTGGCTTGTGAAGAAGCTAGCGTTATTATCACCAAATACCCTTGCGTGCTCAAGAAGTTCAGCAATATCGACAAGGCTCAGTATCCAAATGCATTCAAGAGCAAGTGTGCGGTTAATACCGATAAGTGTATCGGCTGCAAGGCTTGTCTCAAGTGCGGATGCCCTGCAATCTCGGTTGTTAACAAGAAGGCTGCTATCGACCCTACCATGTGCGTAGGCTGTACGGTATGTAAGCAAATCTGCCCGGTAAAGGCTATTGATTAAGGAGGAAAATAAAATGACTAAAAATATTCTTTTGGTTGGCGTAGGCGGTCAAGGAACTATCCTTGCTAGTAAAATCCTCAGCATTGGCTTGGCTAACAACGGCTATGACGTTAAGATGAGCGAAATTCACGGTATGAGCCAGCGTGGCGGTAGCGTTACCTCCCATATCCGTTATTCCGAAGACAAGGTTTACTCCCCTGTTGTGGAATTGGGACAGGCAGACCTTATCGTAGCTTTCGAAAAGATGGAAGCTCTCCGTTATCTCGACTACCTCAAGCCTAACGGCAAGATCGTAGTTAACGATTGCGAAATCCCTGGTACCCCTATCACCTCCGGAACTTGCGAATATCCACAGAACATCTTGGAAGAGCTCAAGGCTCACGCAGACGTTACTGTTTTTGACGCAAACAAGGAAGCAGAAAAGCTCGGCAACTCCAAGGTTGCTAACATCATCTTGCTCGGATCTTTGATCGGACAGATGAACCTCACCAACATCAACTGGGACGCTCTTTTGGAAGAAAACGTAAAACCTCAGTTTGTAGAGGTTAACAAAAAGGCAATTCAAGTTGGTATCGAATTGGCTAAATAATTAAAAATATTATTTTACCTAAGAAGGCAACGGTTATATCTCCGTTGCCTTTTTTGCCGTCAAATTATATAAAAATAAATATTTTATATACACATTGACAAATCATAATATTATATGATATAATGCTGAAAATAAATTAGGAGTGTGAAAAAAATGATTTACATATGGTTAAGTGCTTTCATTGCCTTTTTGATAATTGAATTTGTAACATATGATATGGTGACTATATGGTTTTCGGCAGGCGCACTTTGTTCTATGCTTTTATCTTGTTTTTGGGACAATCTTTTTGCACAAATAATATTATTTATTGCAATTTCAGCACTAACAATGCTTCTCTTTCGAAGTAAAGCAATTAAATATCTCAACCGCAACAAATTCAGCACAAACGTAGATTCTTTGATAGGTACAAAGATTAAGCTGATCAAGGGCGCCGATCCAATGAATTATGGTGAAGCTAAATTACATAACGGAGTTGTTTGGAGCGTCATTACCAAAAATGAAGTTATAGACGATGGCGAATTTGCGGAAATTATCGCCATAGAAGGTAATAAATTAATTGTAAAAAAAATTAATCAGGAGGATATTAATTTATGAAAGCAAACTTGTTTGGCTCTGCAGCCGTTACCGCAGCAATTATTGTAGGCATAATTGCATTGGTTATTTTTATTATTTTGATTTCTTGTATTAAAATTGTACGACAATCTGATGCGATCGTAGTTGAAAGACTCGGTAAATACCATCGCACGTTGTCCACCGGTATTCGCTTTATTATACCGTTTTTTGATAGAACCAACGGCGGAGTTATTAGCCTCAAGGAAAAAATTGCAGATTTTCAACCACAACCTGTTATCACCAAAGATAACGTAACCATGCAAATTGACACGGTTGTTTATTATCAAATTACCGATCCAAAACTCTACTGTTACGGTGTTGATAGACCTGTTGCTGCAATCGAAAACCTTACCGCTACCACGTTGCGTAACATCGTAGGCGAAATGGAGCTTGATGAAACGCTAACTTCTCGCGACGTCGTTAACTCAAAGATGCGTGCTATTTTGGACGAAGCTACTGATCCTTGGGGCATAAAAATTAACCGTGTAGAACTCAAAAATATTTTGCCGCCAAAGGACATTCGCGACGCTATGGAAAAACAAATGAGAGCCGAACGCGAGCGACGAGAAGCAATCTTAAAGGCTGAAGGTGAAAAAACCAGCAATATTCTCGTTGCCGAAGGTGAAAAGCAGGCAGCAATTTTACGCGCGGAAGCAAGACGCCAGACGCTTATTGCCGAAGCAGAAGGTACAGCAGAAGCAATTCACAAAATCATAGACGCACATCCGGACGCAGCATACGTTACGCTACAAGGTTTTGAGGCACTGAAAGCTTTGGCTAATAGCGATTCCACCAAAATTGTTATCCCTTCGGAATTGACCAACGTTACCAGCCTACTCTCCTCTATGCAAACCATAATTGACAAAAAGTAAATTTACGATTAATTAAGCGTCATCTTTACTAATATTAAATTAAAAAAACCGCCTGCACGCGCAAGCGGTTTTTTCTTACAATAAATTGTGGATTATTCCTTGATGAGTCCGAGTTCAATAGCTTTAGCGGTAAGCTCTTCACGGAACTTAGGATGAGCGACGGAGATGATAGCCTTTGCTCTATCGGATACGGACTTGCCTCTAAGATATGCAACGCCGTACTCAGTTACAAGGTACATGATGTCGTTTCTAGACAAAGAAACGGTTGCACCTGGCTTGAGCTGTGGAACGATTTTGGAAATTTCCTTTCTCTCATCGCCGTTGCCGGTACGAACGTTAGCGGTAGAATAAAGCGCAATAAACGAACGACCGTTCTTAGCCATCTGAGCACCGATAGCGGTATCTGCCTGTCCACCGGTTCCGGTAAACTGCTTGCTACCGATACTCTCAGAACAGCACTGACCGGTAAGGTCAACTTCGAGAGTGGTGTTGATACTTACCATGTTGTCGTTTTTAGCAAGAGTTTCGTAAGCGTTACAATAGCTGCAGTTCATAACGAGAACGTTTTCGTTGTTGTTAGCAAAGTTATAAACCTTGTCAGAGCCAAGCACGATAGAAGTAACGATTTTGCCTTGATGCAAAGTCTTTTTGCTACCGTTAACTACGCCCTTCATAGCGAGTTCTGCAATACCGTCTGCCAAAAGCTCGGTGTGAATACCAAGGTCTTTTTTTGTCTCGAGGAACTGTACTACTGCATTAGGAATAGCGCCGATACCAATCTGCAAGCAGTCGCCGTCTTGGATATAATCAGAAATATACTTACCGATGGTCTTGTCCTTCTCGTTAACAGGAACTGGCTTGTCCTGAACCATTGGGAAGTCTACGTCTACGCAGTAATCGATATCTTCTACGTCAACAACCGAATCACCGTAGGTAAACGGCATGTTAGGGTTGATTTCCATAATAACGGTCTTTGCCTTTTTCATAACTTCAGCCGAATAGATGTTGCTGAGTCCGAGCGAAACCTTGCCATCTCTTGGTGGAGTACAAGTTCCTACGAACACGTCTGGATCTCCACCTGCACAAATGGTGATTGCTGTCTTTCTCAAATGAGTTGGTGCATAAGACACGGTATTGAGCAAATTGTAAGCATCTCTAGATGGCTTGCTCATAAAAAGACTGTTTATTTTGATACGATTGCCGTATTTTGGGTCTTCCAAGAACGGATAGGAACGGAGACTGAGACACATCCAAATTTCCATATCGTTTCTTTCTTCCAAAACGGTATGAAGGTTGGACAAGAACGCCTGTGGTTCTACAGGAGCGTCCGCAACGGCAATTTTGTAGCCGTCTTTCAAAAGTGCCAAAGATTCTTGAACTGTTATCTTTTTCATGATAAACCTCTTTAATTTTTAATCCGTTAAAATGATAACACATCAAGGAAAATTTTGCAAGCAAAGAAGCGCTATTTTAACTCGCTTTTGTGGTTTTTGATATTTTTTTATCTTATTGACTATTATTTTGCAAAATCTATTGCAAAAGGCACGATTTGATCGACGTTAGGAGGGGGAGGCGTTATGTTGTTGTCTCCCACTATAACTCTGGTGTCCCCGTCAGGGTTGTTGCCAGAGCCATCGTCTACGATTTCTCCGTCCACTTCTCTGTTTCTCGAATCGTCGCTTTCGTTGATATCACCGTCATCGCGGTCGTCTACCGAGTCACGAATTCGGTCAAATAAGCCCTTGCCGTCATTTACCCTGTCACGCGACATTCCGTTTTTTGCCGAGCCCTGACTACTGTCATCAGAATTTTCCCCGTCGTTGTCGTCATAAAATCCGTTATCCGTTCCTTCGTATCTTCCGTCGCGCCAAAAATCGTTCATTCTG
>JAFQMX010000044.1 GCA_017396125.1 Clostridia bacterium | reverse complement strand
GCCCATGATAGGCGTCTGAGCATTGCCATCCTTATCAAGATATGTCATGCCCATGGACTTGGAGTACTTTGTACCAAGCTGGAAGATGTTGCCCACCTCGATACCGCGCGAAATTCCTATCGAGTGCTTGCCACAGCGCGGACAAATTCCGCCCTCCTGAATCTTGGCAAAGTCGTGGAACTCTACTCCCGGCAAATCTCTGTCCATATCCAGTCCGGTGTAGTGATAGTCCACGGTATTGCCACCGCAAACGAGATTGTTCATACCCTTAAGCGAGTGATCGAAAAGCACGATTGCATCTCCGCCCAAATTGATAGGTCCGATAAAGCCCGCAACGATTCCGCAATCATCAGTAATTACCGCAGGATGGATTTCACACCCTAAATAGTTCTTCAATTTTGTTTCGTTTGCTTCCAAATCTCCACGTAAGAAAAGAACGATATACTTATCATCAGAATTTCTTTGATATACAACAGCTTTGCAAGAATCCTTTTCATTACACTTCAAGAAATTACAAACTTCCTCGATAGTGTGCTGATTAGGAGTATGAACAAGCTTGAACTCCTGTGACGGAGCAATTCTCTCGTATTCTACAATATTTTCTGCCGCTTCCATATTAGCGTTGTAACCACACTCGGAACAAATTGCAATCGAATCCTCTCCGATATCACTCAAAAGCATAAATTCGTGAGATATGCTACCACCCATCATACCCGAGTCGGACGCAACGGAGATTACTTCAGGAATACCTACTCTCTCAAAAATACGCTCGTAAGCCTTGTGGCACTTTGCATAATATTGCTCCAAATCCTCCTGACTGGTATGGAAAGAATATGCGTCTTTCATAGTAAATTCTCTAACACGCATAAGTCCTGACTTTGGTCTTGCCTCATCACGGAATTTGGTCTGGATTTGGTATATCATAAACGGATACTTGTTGTAGGTTTGGCCGTATTCTCTTACCAAATGAACCGCCGCCTCTTCGTGAGTCATACCGAGCACGAGTGGGCTTTCGCTACGGTCGTTAAAGCGTACCAACTCCTTGCCGATACTCTCGTATCTTCCCGATTCTTGCCACATAGTAGCAGGCATAACAACAGGAAATTGAACTTCTTGTCCGTCGATTTTGTCCATTTCTTCACGCATAATCTGCTCAATTTTGCGAGTAATGCGCTTGAGTGGCATATATGAAGAATAAATTCCGTTTGCTACATACTTCATATAACCGCCACGAACCATCAAAGCGTGGCTATCCACCGTGCAATCCGACGGTCTTTCCTTAAATCTTTCGCCTACTAATTTTTCTAATTTCATAAAAAAGCCTCCGTTTTGTCCAAAATATGAAAAAATCCCCAAACTAACACAAAATTAGCTTAGGGCGAACTGTAAAATCCGCGTTACCACCTAAATTCGGAAAAATTTCCGCACTCTTCGGTACAACGATACCGTTCTCTATAACGGGAGAAACCCGACAACGCTTACTAAAGCAAAAAGCAAATTCGGCGCGTAGCTCCAAGACTGGTTCAGAAGCTCTTCATCAAAGGCTCGCACCCACCGCCTTCTCTCTGTAAAATCCAAGCAACTTACTATTTCTCTTCACAGCCTTTCCTATTCAATTCGCCATCATTTTAGCATAAAAAGAATTTAATGTCAATGCGTTTTGATACGCTACGAAAAGTTATTGTCAAAAATTATACAACGTTTATAATTTTGTGATGCATTAAAAAAACCTTGCACGATATGTACAAGGTTTAATTTTGTTAATTAATAAAATTCATGCTTGAGCGATCTGTCGAAAAGACTGTTGAGAAGATCCTTTGGCGGAATATCTTTTTCGATCATGGCGGTAACCGCGTTGGTAAGCGGCATATCCACGCCAAGTCTTTCGGCAAGCTTAGATACGGCTTTTGCGGTAGTTACTCCTTCGGCAAGCTTGGTGAATTTTTCGCCCTTAACGAACGCTTCGCCCCATCTGCGGTTATGGCTATGTGGCGAGAACAACGTAGTTTCGTAGTCGCCGAGATGGCAAAGTCCGTAAGCCGAAAGCTCATTTCCGCCCAGCGCCTTGATAAGTCTTGCTACCTCTCTGCTGCCTCTTGCCATAAGCGCGCCCTTCATAGTAACCAAATCCATGCCGTCAAGCACACCCGCAAGTATACCCATGATGTTTTTGGTCGCAGCTCCTACCTCGGTCCCAATGATATCGTTGCCGTGATAGTATCTGATGAGATTACTACGGAAATTCTGAATAAGATAATCAATAAGCTCGTCGTTGTATGCGTCAACAACCATACAGTTTGGCTTACCCTTGGTAAATTCTTGAATATGTCCGGGACCTACCCAAACTGCAATATTATTTTTGTCTGCGCCGGACTCGATTGCAACTTCGGTAAGACGCTTACCTGTCGCTTCTTCGATACCCTTCATACAAAGAACGATCTTTTTGTTAGTCAAATCTCTCTTTGCTATTTCGGTAAAAAATCCACGCAAGCCCTGTGAGCTAATTGAAATTATTATTACGTCTGCTCTGTCAATAGAATAATCGAGGTCACAGCTGAGTTCAATATTTTTGTCCAGTTCTACCCACTCGTTTCTGCCGGTATTTTTCAATACCAAATAGCTTGGAGCGTCGGGCCTACCGTAACTTACAACATTGTGCCCAATATAATTAGAATACCAAGCAAGGAAAGAACCCCATCTTCCACAACCTAATACTGATACGTTCATTATACACCCCTCCGTATTAACTCTTTGGACTATAGTTAGGACTTTCCTTGGTGATAGAAATATCGTGCGGATGGCTTTCGATAAGAGCAGCGCTGGTTATACGAGTAAAGCGTGCATTTTTGCGAAGTCCGTCGATAGTTCCCTGTCCGCAATATCCCATACCTGCTCTGAGTCCGCCCATAAGCTGGTAGATGATATCCGAAAGATTTCCTCTAAACGGAACTCTACCTTCTACGCCCTCAGGAACAAGCTTGCTTGCATCTGCTTGGAAATATCTGTCCTTGCTACCAGCGTTCATCGCGCCGAGTGAGCCCATTCCACGGTAGGTCTTAAACGAACGACCCTGATAGATTTCGAGTTCGCCAGGGCTCTCCTCGGTTCCCGCAAAGAGCGAGCCGATCATAACTGCGTGAGCACCGCTACCGATGGCCTTGGTTATATCTCCGCTGTACTTGATACCACCGTCACCGATAATAGTTCTGCCGAATTTTTCTGCAACCTCCGAGCAATCCATAATAGCGGTAACCTGTGGTACTCCGATACCTGCAACCACTCTGGTTGTACAAATAGAACCAGGTCCGATACCTACCTTTACTACGTCAGCACCTCTTTCATAAAGAGCCTTGGTAGCCTCGGCGGTAGCAACGTTACCTGCCACCAAAGTGATGTTAGGGAACGCATTTTTAATTCTTTCTACCGCAGCCATAATTCTGTGGTTGTGTCCGTGAGCCGAATCAAGAACCAAGCAGTCAACGCCGGCATCAATCAAAGCTTTTGCTCTATCCATACCATCCTGGCTAGCACCGATTGCACCACCTACCAAAAGTCTGCCCTTTTTGTCTTTAGCCGAATTAGGATACTTGATAACCTTTTCGATATCCTTTATGGTAATGAGCCCCTTGAGGTTGTATTCACTGTCAACGATAGGAAGTTTTTCGATACGATGCTTGCCAAGAATCTGCTTTGCTTCTTCGAGAGTAGTTCCAACCGGTGCAGTAATGAGTCTTTCTTTGGTCATCACTTCGTGAATAGGTCTATTGAAATCGGTCTCAAATCTCAAATCACGATTAGTGAGAATACCAACGAGCTTACCATTTTTTGCAATAGGTACACCGCTGATCCTGTATTTGCGCATGAGAGCAACCGCCTCATTGACGAGGTTTTCTGGATCAAGGAAAAACGGATTGGAAATAACTCCGTTTTCACTTCTCTTTACTCTGTCAACGTGCTCAGCCTGCATGTCGATAGGCATATTTTTATGTATTATACCAATTCCGCCCTCTCTCGCCATCGCTATCGCGAGTCTGGATTCAGTAACCGTATCCATCGCAGCACTAACGAGCGGAATATTAAGCTTTATATCTTCTGAAAGTTTTGTAGAAAGATTAGCTTCTTTTGGGAAAACGTGAGATTCTGCCGGAATAAGCAACACATCGTCGAAAGTCAATCCCTCTTTAATAATTTTTTCCATATAGCCCTCCGAATTATTAATCTAATTTCCTTGAATTTAATTTATTTTTGTACGTAATTGTATAAAAGTACCTTGTAATAGTAGTCCGACAACGAATATCCCTGAACGCTTTGCGCCCACACTCCGCCCTCAGACCTTTTTTGCTCCGAAAGAGTTACCGCACTACGCACGAGGAACAATCTAAACAAATCATCGTAGACATACTCGGTTGATGCAGTCACGAACTGCTCGACTCGAACCGCTATCGCATCAATCACCACATTTGCGGATTTAGCAGCCTTTTCGTACTCAGTTGCTTGATTGAGAATTAGCGCAAACTTAAATAAATCAGCTTTTACCGAAAAATCCAAGCCGTTTACTTCGCCGACAATCTCCCCAAAGGTACTCGTCGCTCCATACAGCATAAACGATTGCTCGCCCAGCAAAGCGCATGCTCTAGCATAAAGCGTAGACACATAATTCTCGTAGCTGTACACTGCAACTTGCATGGACGGCGGAGTATTTCGATAATAATCGTCAAGCATTTGATTGCGCTTATCAATATCCTTTACCGAACAGTACAGTTTAGCGTCGTCCCTAAGCCTTTTTGCCGTTTGCTTGTTCAAAAACTTTTCGCCCAGCTCTATCGAATAAATTAGAGCGTTTACATACTTGCTGTCATAAGAAATATTAGCACCGTCTACTCTGTCCAAATAATCCTCAGCATAAGCATACGCGTTTTTTTCAAAACCAAGTTTGTAACTGGTCTTCATGGCAAAATACGGATTAGCCATAAAGATACAAGCGATGCACAGTGATGCAAGCAAGGTAAAATAAAACAACGTCTTTACTGCCAAAGCGATGATATTGACGTTAGCGTTTATTTGATTTTCGCTTGCGTTATGCATCTTATACTCCAAAGTTATTATATTTTATTATAACACAATAAAAATCAAATGAAAACCGAAAACGGCAACTTTTTTAATTTTTTTTAGTATTCTTTTTTTGTTGACACGAAAATTTACATCACAGTAGCATTTTTTAGTAAAAAACTGCGGAAACTAATTTTCCGCAGTTTTAGCGTATATTCGTTTGTGACTATTTATTAATCTTCGAGAGCATATTCAACGTTTCCGTTAGCACAAACAACGTTGGTTACGTAAATATCGTATTCTACGTCAAAATCAGGATAACCATCGTCGGTATCCAAATAGCCCTGACCGTTAGTCCAGCCAGTATTCCACTCCGACATTTTGTTCACTTGATCCCACTCTGCAGTGGTTCCCTCGTAGTTAATAGTCTTGTTAGTCAGCTTGGTTGCCTCAAAAGCATACATTCCGATAGAGGTTACCGAAGCAGGAATGGTTACGCTGGTCAAATTAATACAATGCGAGAACGCCCACGAACCAATGCTGGTAATGGTGTCAGAAATTTTCAAAGAAGTAATTCCCTTGCAACCGTAGAAAGCAAAGTCTGCAATCTCAGTTATTTTGCTAGAAATTATCGGATTAGTCAATTTATGACACTGACGGAAAGCTTCAACGCCAATACGAGTAACGTTTTCAGTTCCGGTTATAGTCGTAAGGTTATTACACTGGCTGAACAAACCGTTAGTGATGTCGGTCAAACCGGAAGAATATTCAACACTTGAAAGCGAAGTGCAAAGCTGGAATGCATATCTGCCCATCGAAGTTACAGTATCAGGAATTTCAACACTGGTAAGAGATTTACAATGGCTGAACGCCTCGTCACCGATACTGGTTACACTTGCAGGAATAGTTATGCTTGAAATTCTGCTCCAAGCAAAAGTAGATTCCATAATCTCAGTAAGACCAGCAGGCAAGGTAATGCTTCTGAGTGCAGTGGTATACTCAAACGCTGCGTCACCAATAAAGGTAACTGAGTTAGCGATAGTTATGTTGGTAAGAGCGTAGTTACATGCAAACGCACGTCTACCGATTTTGGTAACGCCCTCAGGGATTACCACGTTGTTAAGTTTTTCACATCCACAGAAAGCAAGCGGTTCGATTTCGGTCAAAGCTGCTGGCAACTGTATAGAGGCAAGCTTTGCACAGTTATAGAACGCTCCGTTATTAATAATTTCGAGAGTCGTAGGCAAGGATACCGACGTTAATTGGTTGCAATCCTTGAAAGTAGACTCGCCCAAATTTTTAACGCCCTCGTTTACCACTACTTCGGTTACCGCATAGCATCTAAGGAAACAGCCTACTCCAAAAGTTTCAACGGTTCCCGGAATTTCTACTTTTCTGAGATACTTACAATCTACAAACGCTTCGTCTCCAATAGACTTAAGCCCATTGTTCAAATAGACCGTCTGCAAGCCGTATGCACTAGAGAACGCAAGCGTGCCGATTCTAGTAACGCTATTAGGAACGCGATAGGTATACGCGCTATTGCCGGCAGCGTAAGCAAGCAAGGTTTTATTGTCCTTGGTAAACAAGTTTCCGCCGTTTGCAATAAAATGTCTATTATTGGAATTTACTTTAAACTCAGTAAATTTACAGTTATAAAACGCGCCCTCCTCGATGGTATCTACACCTGCCGGAATTTCAATTACGCTCAAACCGTTACCTACGTGCAAAGGAGCAAACTGCTCTTCGCCATAGAAATTCCAATAGCCAAACGCCTGAGTTTTAATCTCAAGAATTCCCTGTCCCATAGTAAAGTTTCTTACATTGAGACACTCCATAAATACTGCTCTTTCGAGAACGGTCAATCCGCTACCGATGGTGAGGTCCATTATCATAGTACAGCCGGAGAATGCACCTTCCTTCATTTCAGTAACCGAATCTGGAATATTTAACGAAGTGATACCACTGCACCAGAAGAATGCGTAATCACCGATATACTCTAATCCCTCAGGCAAAGTAATATTTACCAAACTCTCACAAGCTTCAAAAGAGAAAGCACCTATTTTCTTAAGAGTTGCAGGAAGCTCAACGGTAGACAATTTTACACAACCGGCAAAAGCGCCATCACCAATTTCCACAAGGGTTTGTGGCAAAACTATCGTCGTCATAGCATAGCAGCCTCTAAACGCGCCTTCGCCCAACACCTCTATCTGCGCATCTATTCTTGCATAGCGAAGCTTTGTGCAGGACGCAAAAGCACCTGCTCCAATATAAGAAACGTTTGCAGGAACAGACAAATCAGTCAATTCAAGCAATCCGCCGAATGCATAGTCACCGATGCGAGTTATAGAGTTCGGAATAGAAATTTCGCTTACTGCAAGACAATTGAAATAAACTTCGTTTCCAATAGTAGTTATGCCGTTAGGAATATTAATTTCACTCAGTTTCTGGCAATTTCTGAATACACCGTTGCCCAAATACTTAAGTCCGCTTGGCAAAACTGCGGTGATGAGCTCCATATTTTCAGCAAACGCATAATCGCAAATTTGCACCACGCTACTTGCGATACTTGCCTGAGTAAGCGAGTTGCAACCATAAAATGCGTTGGAGTAAATAATCTTGGTTCCGTTTACTACCTCAAAGCTCTTAACTGCCGCATCAACAACCGACATCAAAATTATGGTCTGATTGCTGTTATTTCCAAGATAGTTACCATTGGATTTTACGTTGTAAGCAAGGCTTTCGCATCCGCTAAACGCTTCCACGCCCAAGTAAGTAAGGGAGTTAGGAACGGATACAGTAGTAAGCCCCGAAGCCATTTCGAACGCGTAATCTCCGATGTGGGTAACGGATGGAAGGGTTACGCTCTTGAGAGCGGTCAAAGATGCAAACGCGCTGTCAGCAATAACTTTGGTCGCTGCGTTTACAGTAATACTTTCAACGTCAGCAGCTTTGATAACAACGTAGTATGGGTTGGCAATGCTACCAAGGTACTTAACGTTGTTTTCGTCAGTAGTGTATTTCAAATTATTACAACCTTCAAAAGCATTGCTTGCTATATCAATGATGCTTTCAGGAATGATAATATTTTTCATTTCGCAGTTCGCAAAAGCACCTTCTGCGATACTGATTACAGGAAGTCCCATATATCTCTCGGCGATCTTTACGTATTCTGCTTTTCCAGTATAAGAAACCACCTTGGCGCTATTGCCGTCTCTCTCATAATTAATTCCTGAAGTTGCGTTTATAGGCAATCCGCAAGACGAACAGTTGCCGTTAGTACCTGCCGAATGTTTGCCAAATCCATCAGTAACGTCGTGTCCGCAGGTGGAAACCTTCCAGTGGTTTTCCGCGTCGTAGCTCCACTCGCTTGCAAAAGTATGGTCGTGAAGCTTCTTTCCGCATACGGTACAATTAAAATCCTCGCCCATATTATGCTCGGCATACTCAGACTTTTCTTCGTGCCCGCAAGTAGTCGCATGCCAATGATGAGTATCATCAAAGGTCCAATCTTCCGAAAAAGCGTGCTTGTGTCCACCGCAAGCAACACAGCCTACAAACAAAGCCATGATTACCAAAATCAATCCAAGCTTTTTTTTCATTTTTCTGCTCCTTTCCCTTTATTTATTATAATCAGCGCAATAAGTAAATATTTTTAGCTTAAACAACAAAATATTACACCAAAGCCCAAAATACTACCATATGAAAGTAAAAATTCTAGCACTAGACTATTATACTGAATTATTATAACACAGAGGTGCAATAATTGCAACAAAGTATTATAAATTTATGAAAATCTTATACTTTGTGTATTTTTTTATCACAAACTGCAAATTTTTTCAAGACTTTTTCACAATTGCAATTTTTTATTATCAATTATAAAATTTCAACAAAATACGTCACGAATAAAATATACAAAAAACCGGGCCAAATCAAAAAAAGATTAAGCACGGTGTAATTTTCTTATTGAATTTTTGTATTTTACTCTAAATCCAGCGTGCCATTATTACAGTAAACTTTGGTGGCAGGAGTTTGTTCTCGCCAATTTTCTCCCTTCATCACCTGCCCCCACTGCTCGATTGAGCCCGCAAATTCCAAAATATTCAGTGCTTTGTTGCATGCAAAAGAATGCTCTCCTATCGTCTCAACCAACGAACCGATACGCACCCTGCCCAAATTTTCGCAATTTGCAAACGCGTAGTTGCCCACCGAAACGATTTTTTCAGAAAGCACCACCTCTGTCAAATTTTGACAGCTGTAAAAAGCATAATTACCTATTTCTTGTACGTTTTGCGGAATAACCGCGTCTACTAGTCCGGTGCAACTATAAAACGCGTAATCGCCCACTCTCGTCACGCCGTAGGCACCCGTTACGGTTTCTAACTTGTAACAATGGCTGAAGATACCCGTAGCAAATTCGGTTACAGCAGAAGAAAAGCTAACCTCTGTCAGCGCCTTGCAAAACTCAAAGGCGTATATTCCGATTTGCGTAACCGACTGCGGAATATTAATCGATTTTAGCGTTTCGCAATTAGAAAAAGCCTTGGGCTCAATAGTGACTACCGACTGCGGAATTTCTATACTTTCCAATCTTTTGCAATATGCAAAAGCGGAATCAGGAATCGTCGTAATACCTTGCGGAAGTTTTACAGAATAAAGATATTCACAATATTCGAGCACCGCCTCGCCTATTTCGGTTACGGTGTCGGGAAAAGTTATACTGCGGAGGTTTTTGCAATAAATAAACGCCCGCCTGCCCACTCTCGTCACACCACTAGGAATTTCAATTTTATTTATCGCGCTACAATCGCTAAATGCAAAATCGTCTATTTCGGTCACGGACGCAGGAATCGTAATTTTGGTCATGATCGAACAACCGCTGAATGCAGAATTACCTATTTTTGTAATATTTTCTGGAAGTGCTATGCTGGCAAGCGCCGAGCATTTTTCAAAAACCGACTCGCCTATTTCGGTTAGCGCACTCGAAAGCTCCATTACCGTCAAAGCCGAACACTCGGCAAACGAGTAATTGCCAAGACTCGTTACCGAATCGGTAAGTTGTATGGTCGAAAGCACCTCACATTTATAAAACGCATATCTCCCCACAGCCGTTACTGCAGAATTAAACACAACACTTTGCAAGTATTTGGATGACGCGAAGGCGAAGTCACCGATTGCGCTAACGCCCTCAGGAATTTCGTACAAATAGTCGGTTTTTCCCGTAGCGTACTGTACCAACGTCGTTTCATCCTTAGAAAAAAGACTGTCTTGTTTTGCAGTAAAATACGCGTTGCTTTCATCCACCTCTATTTCAACAAGAGGGCAACCCACAAATGCAAAATCACCGATATTTTTTACACTAGACGGCAACGCTATGCTTTTTAACTTTTCACAACCGTAAAAAGCGTAGTCGCCCAAAGTTTCCACTCTAGCGCCTATCGTAACCGTGTCAGCGGATTTACAGTTACAAAACGCGGATGCCACTATCTCGGTTATTCCAACGCCCATAATAATCTCGCTAGCACTCGTACAATTGGAAAATGCGCCGTAGCCAAGCGTGGTTACGCTGTTTGGAATTCGTATAAAAGGAAGCGTTTCGCAAAAAGAAAACGCAAATTCTCCGATGGAAGTCACTCCGTCGGGTATTGTCACACTGACAAGCTTTTCGCACAGTTCAAACGCGTAATCCCCTATCTTTTTTAATCCGCTCGGAAGAATTATTCGATCTAAAACGCTACAACTCGAAAAAGCGTAATTGCCTATTTCCGTAACGGTATTTGGTATAACCACGCTCTCTAGTGCATAGCAACCAAAAAAAGTATTTTCGGGTACGCTGTCTATTTTGCAAAGAATTTGCGCGCTTCCTAGACTGCAACAAAATGCAAATACACCTACTCCAAATTCCTTTACGCTAACGGGAACGGTTACGCTCACGAGCGACGTCATACCCGAAAAGGCGTAGTCGCCGATTTTCGCTACGGTATTCGGGATTTGCAAATCAAAAGCAGACAGGCAGTTTTTAAAAGTTTCTTCGCCTATCGTCGACACCCCTGACGGAACGTTTATGACAAAAAGATTATAGCAATCCCTAAACGCTCCTTTTCCTAAAAACTTTAGGTCGGTAGGCAAGCTTGCATCCGCAAGACTAATACAACCGTCAAAGGCGTAGTCACAAATTTGCTTGAGCGTATTGGGAATTTGAGCACTCATCAGCGAAGTACAGCCGTAAAACGCATGCTCGTATATTATTTTTGCGCTTTGATTTACCGCAAACCGAGTCGCCGTTTTGTCCACGATCTCGGCAAGTAAAACGTAAGGATTTTTTTGGTTGCCCAGATAAAGTCCGTTTTCATTTTCGGCATAGGAAAGGGACTGACATCCGCTAAAAGCTTGCTCCCCCACAAAAACCAACGTGCTCGGCAGGGAAACTTGAGCTAAATTTTCGCACCCGCCAAACGCTCTTGCGCCCAAATGCGTAACCCCGTCCAAAATAGTGACGCTCTCTATCTGAGTAGAGGCGCAAAACGCTTCGTCAGCCACGACAACCGTATCCTCGTGCGTGGTAAATTCCGCGCAACCGTCTACGCTAATCAACGCAAAAAATGGATTGTCCAAATTGCCCAGATATTTTGCTCCACCATACATATTGTACTCAAGATTTTCACAAGCCGAAAAAGCATCTTTTTGGATTGTGGTGACGGACGGCGGAACGAACACGCTCCTTATCGAGGCGTTTTGGAACGCGCCACTCAATATCGTCGTGACGTGATTTCCTCTATACGCATCCGCAATTCTAATACGTTGCGCTTCTCCACTATACCCAACTACTACCGCTACGTCGCCACGAACTTCGTACTCGATTCCCGAAGTTGCGTTTATAGGCAATCCGCAGGACGAACAGTTACCGCTGTCGTCAGCCTCGTGCTTACCCAAGCCGTCGGTAACGTCGTGTCCGCAGGTGGAAACTTTCCAATGATTTTCAGCGTCGTAGCTCCACTCGCTTGCAAAGGCATGATCATGAAGTTTCTTTCCACAAACCGTACAGTTAAAGTCCTCGCCCATATTATGCTTGGCGTACTCGAACTTTTCTTCATGTCCGCAAGTAGTCGCGTGCCAATGGTGAGTGTCATCAAAAGACCACTTCTCCGAAAAAGTGTGCTCGTGCCCACAAGCTAGACACAGCGCCAGCACGGCAAGTATTAACAAAATTGTTGCGATTTTTCTTTTCAATTTCTTGCTCCCAAAATCTTTTGAACAACGCATCTTGAATAGCCGCGCGTCTATAATATCTCTCTTTACAATGCAAAATAAACTATCTGCCACATTATACCACTTATTTTGCTTTTTTGCAATTATTAGGCATAGAAAAAAGACAGTCACTCAACTGCCTTTTTATCAAAACATAAATTTTTCATTTATCAGCGCACTAGTCTTTACACCGATTTATTCTTTTTCCTTGCAAGCGACGATTTCTGCCGTTTCGGGATTTATAAGGACCGCGTAGGTGTTTTCGCCGTCAACAAACGCAACGTACCAAAAGTATCCATCTTCCTCGTTTACAGGATTTTTGGTAAAACGGATATAAATTTCGTACTTTTCGAGCTGTTTTATCGTTGATTTTAATCTATCCAAAGCAATATCAAACGCCTTGTTCGCCGAAATAAATCCGTCTTTTTTGACCGAAGTCATACTGATTTCGCACTCGTCGCCGTTGATACTTACGACAAAATCATCGGTAATTTTTACACCTATTTCCACTGAATAAGTCTCGTTAAAAGGGTGTCTGACAAGATTACCCGTGTATTCGTTACCATCATAAGTAATCTTGTAATCATAAGATGCAGAAATATCAAAAACCTTGGGCTTTACGGTGATAACCGCAAAATCAACTCGTTTACTTGCTTGGCCGTCTATCTCAAACGGCTGTTCTCTTTCACCGCTGACCGCAGTTACGGTAAAGTTTTCGCAAGCGCCCTCGTACACATAACTACGCAGTTCGGAAATTTTATTTTCGTATTTTCCATAACCGGAAGAACAAGCAGCAACAAACAACGTACAAACAATCAAAACAAAAATCAAAATTCTCTTTTTCATACCATATCTTATGAGAGACTTTTTGATATTATGAATACGCGAAAAAAAATTTTATAAACTATTATTTTTGCAGGTACTTATACAAAATAGGAAGGTATAAACTTACCTTCCTATTTTGTATCTAAATATTTAAAAAATTCGCGCTAATTTATTCCAAAACAGCCTTTATTCTTCTAACGCCGGCGCTGCTGGACTGCTCTTTTACTATACGGAATTTGCCAAGCTCACCTGTACGAGCTGCGTGCGGTCCACCGCAAATTTCTTTACTATAACATCCCATAGTATAAACTTTTACCTTTTCGCCATACTTTGCGGTAAACAATCCGATTGCACCCTGTGCCTTTGCCTCGTCAACAGTCATTTCTTCGCAAACGATTTCTACGTCCGCAGCTATTGCCTCATTAACGAGTCTTTCCACCTCGGCAATTTCCTCTGCAGTCATAGGACGCGGGAAGGTAAAGTCAAAACGAAGTCTCTCCTCGGTAATGTTACTACCCTTTTGGTTAGCGTTTTCGTCTTTGAGCACGATTTTGAGCGCCTTGTGCATAAGGTGAGTAGCCGTATGAAGTCTGGCGGTTTTTTCGGTGTTATCTGCAAGTCCGCCCTTAAATTTCTGCTCTGCCCCCGCCTGGCTCTTTTGCTGATGCTCCTTGTAAGCCTTTTCAAAATCCTCGAGATTAACCTTTAGTCCTCTTTCGTTGGCAAGCTCCACCGTCATTTCGATAGGGAAGCCGTAAGTGTCATAAAGTTTAAAGCATGCCTTTCCACTAAGCGTATCCCCCACGAGATAATGCGCAACTTTTTCAAACTCCTTTATACCTGCAGTAATAGTCTTTTCGAATCTCTCCTGCTCGATATTGAGCTCCTCGACAATCTTGTTTTTGTTGGCGGTAAGCTCAGGATAAACGCCGTCATAAAGCGAAATAACGATTTCCGCAATCTCCGCGAGGTTGCTAGATCCTTCTTTTAACATTTTATAAAAACGGATTGCGCGTCTGATTAATCTACGCAAAATGTATCCTTGGTCTACGTTGGACGGAGTAATGCCCTTTTCATCACCCAACATAAATACCGAGGTGCGAACGTGGTCGCAAATAATTCTGATTGCCTTATCAGTCTTTTCGTCCTTGCCGTACTGTGCACCGGTAAGCTCCTCTACCTTTTTGATGAGCGGTACAAAAAGATCGGTATCGTATACGGATTTTTTGCCCTGAAGTATGCAAAGCGTACGCTCCAAGCCCATACCGGTATCAACGTTTTTACGCTCCATCGGTTCAAACTTTCCTTCCTTGGTCTTGTTGTACTGCATAAACACATCGTTCCAAATCTCGAGGTATTTTCCACAGTCGCAAGCAGGAGAACAGTTTTCACAGCAAGGCTCTTTGCCGGTGTCAATAAACATTTCGGTGTCAGGTCCACAAGGTCCGGTCATACCGGCAGGTCCCCACCAGTTATTTTCTTTCGGCAAATAAAAAATTCTTTCCTTTTTGATCCCGCACTCTTCCCAAAGCTTTGCGCTTTCTTCATCGCGCGGGCAGTCCTCGTCTCCTGCAAATACGGTTACCGCAAGGTTGTCGGGATTAAGTCCGAGATACTGCTCAGAAGTCAAAAATTCATAGCTCCATCTTATTTGCTCTTGCTTGAAATAATCACCTAACGACCAGTTGCCCAACATCTCGAAAAAAGTAAGGTGCGAATTGTCGCCAACCTCGTCTATGTCACCCGTACGAACGCATTTCTGCACGTCCGCTAGTCTTTTGCCTGCAGGGTGTTCTGCGCCCAAAAGATACGGTACGAGCGGATGCATACCCGCAGTAGTAAACAATACGGTAGGATCGTTTTCTGGAATAAGCGATGCCGAAGCAATTATCGCGTGCCCCTTGCTTTTGTAAAAATCCAACCACATTTTTCTCAATATTTTGCTGTCTATGTTTTTCATTTTTGACCTCTAATTGTTTGGCAAAACTGCCTTGTTTTTGAGCAAATATATCTTTGCCACTAATTTATTATAATTTGTAGCCGTCTTTTAGACTCACAATTCTGTTGAATACCAGTCCTGCGTTTTTGGTGTCACGGCAAAAGTATCCTTGGCGCAAGAACTGATAAGCGCTGAGTGGCTGTGCGCTACTAAGAATCGCCTCGCCCTTAGCACTCAAAACCTTGAGAGATTCAGGATTCATACGCTCAGCAAAATCCACCCTTCCGTCCGCAGGAAGAAGCAAATAATCGTAGTTTCTAACTTCCATATCCACGCAGTTCTTGGCATCAACCCAATGAATAACACCCTTTGCCTTTACCGAGCCGTCGTCCATACCGGATTTGGTTCCCTCGATAATATGTGCGTAAACGGTAGTTACTTCGTCATTCTCGTCCTTGTCGAATCCCGTACACTCAATAATGTACGCACCCTTTAGTCTTACCTTTGCGCCCACGGTAAGTCTCTTATATTTTGGAGGCGGAACTGCCTTAAAGTCCTCTTTTTCGATATACAGGGTGTTGGAGAAGCTGATTTTTCTCTTTCCCTTGCTCTCGTCATTAGGATTAACGTCTACCTCTAATTCCTCGCTGTAATCGCCATCGCGGTTGGTAATAACCAGCTTGATAGGCTCAAGCACCGCCATCGCTCTATCCGCCTCGGCATTTAGTTCGTCACGGATACAGCTTTCGAGCAAAGCAACCGATACTTCGCTGTTTGCCTTGGACACACCAATAAGCTCACAGAACTTTTTGAGCGCAGTAGGCGTATAACCTCTACGGCGCATACCGGCAATCGTCGGCATACGTGGGTCGTCCCATCCGTCCACAAGCCCCTCATCAACCAGCTTTTTGAGATAACGCTTGCTCATAATGGTACGCTCAAGATTGAGTCTTGCAAATTCATACTGATGAGGAGGCTGCTCAAACTCACAATGCTCTACAAACCAGTCATAAAGCGGTCTGTGGTCCTCAAATTCCAACGTACAAAGTGAGTGGCTGATATTTTCGATAGCGTCCTCGAGCGGATGCGCAAAATCGTACATAGGATAGATGCACCACTTGTCGCCCTGACGGTGATGATGAGCGTGAAGAACTCTGTAAATGATAGGGTCACGCATGTTGATGTTAGGGCTTGCCATATCAATCTTTGCTCTGAGCACCATTTCGCCGTCGCCGTATTTGCCAGCTTTCATTTCTTCGAAAAGCTTTAGGCTTTCTTCGATAGGGCGGTTGCGGTTTTTGCTTTCCTTGCCCGGCTCATTGAGCGTTCCACGCATCAAGCGCATTTCCTCGGCACTGATATCGTCAACGTAAGCGAGTCCCTTTTTGATAAGAAGAACAGCCTTTTCATACATAATATCAAAGTAATCCGACGCGTACAAAATTTTGTCAATCTTCGCTCCCAACCACTTTACGTCGTCGATTATCGCAAGAACGTACTCCTCTTCTTCCTTGCTTGGATTGGTGTCGTCAAAACGCAGATTAAACGTTCCGCCGTACTTTTCTGCCATGCCGTAGTCAATGTTAATTGCCTTGGCGTGACCTATATGCAAATATCCGTTTGGCTCAGGCGGAAAACGAGTAATGATATTTTTTACCTTGCCCTCAGCCAAATCCTTTTCGATAATTTCTTCAATAAAATTGCCCATAACTCCTCCTTACTTATGGTCACAGCAGGTTCCTGCCAGATTTATGTCTGTAGTAATCATTTCGTAATAATCGCCATTTTTTACAAAGCCGAATCTTTCGTAATATTTCTTGTCGCTCTTGATGCGCAAGGCGATAGGATTAAAGTCGCGAAGTACCGCCAGCAAACTTCTGGTAAGCAAGTCTTCGTACGGAAAAGTGAGATCGGGATTAATTTTGATTCCCTTGATTTCCACGAAGGTTTTGACTAGCCCCATCACCGCAAATCCGAGACTTTTATCGTTTTCGCTCATCAAAAGACCTCTGTCGCCCTCCTGATATCCGCAACCGTACTGCGATTCCAGTTGCTCCAAAACAGCTACGTCGGTAACTTCCTTTACTTTAATCATGATTAACTCCTTGTTTTTTCTTTAACTCTATTATTTTGAGTGTCGTTGCAAGTACGAGCAAAGCAAACGAAACTATGCTCGCTGTAACGATTACGCCCGTAGAACTGCTTATCGTAACGATTAGACCGGAAAAGAATATTCCACCAAGCGAAGAAATCTTGACCAATCTATCCAACATAAATTCATAACGGGAATTTTTCAGCGCGTGCACTACGCAGGATATTACCAGCGCAAATCCGCCCACCGTAACGCCGTACATCAATCCGCCTTTTGACGACAGAAAATACACCGCTACGT
>JAFQMX010000043.1 GCA_017396125.1 Clostridia bacterium | reverse complement strand
GAAGAAGGACTCGTCGTAAAGGTGGCGGTGTGTATGATGAATATCGGTGACGCGCCAAACGCCGAAAAATATCTTAGTAAGCTAATGGATATAAATTATTACGATCGCACCACATTGATGAGTATGATTGCGGTGTGCGGTGCACAAAATAAGTTTGACGATGCAAAAAAATACGCCGTTTCTGCACACAAACTTTTTCCGGAGGATGTCGAAATTAGACACATGGCGACGCTTGTGCGCAACCGTGATGCCGAAACCCTCGCCAAAATTATGAGCAAGGGATTCGACGGCAAAAAGTGGCTTAAGGAAATCGAGAGCTTTATGGTGGAGCATTCTGCGCTGAGTAAAATCGAAAACGCGCTTAAAAAAGACGAGGAAATGGCGCAAAAAATCAAGTGGCTCGAGCAGACCTATCCGTCTCGTCAACAAATCGAAATTCTTTCGTTTTTGGCAAAAAGCGACAACCGTCGTGACGAAACCCAAAGGATTTTGTTATTGCCGGACTTTGATTTGCAGGCCAAGAAGATGATTTTGAAGAGTATGCTAATCAGCACCAAGCGCAAGGATTTTTCGCTATTCACCTGCGGTTTTTTGCGCAAGTATAAGCCGAAAAAACTAGAACCCAGCGTTTTCGCCGACGCATATTACACGGCGTACGCTACCATGGCTTTCGTGGGTAGCAAATTTGACAAAAATCTTTATGAGGCTTATGAGGCGGTAGTTGGCAGTGACGCAAAGGATGCGACTGACGCAAACGTCGTTGCTGCCGTGATGTTTTACATAGCGGGCGGAGTAAACCTTATCAAGTCAAAAAAGGACAGCGCGGAAATTTTTGGCGTGAGCGAAGACGACTTTATGCAGTTTGTATACAAGTCGGGATTGGAGAAAAATTATGAATTTAAATAAGTATTTTGAAAGATATGCAAGAAAACACATATCGGTTTTGCGAAAAGGCGGAGAAGAAGCGCTTTCTACGCTTTATTCGGCGTGGATGGACGAGTATGAACCGGATTTACAATGCACGCCAAGAGAGTTTTTGCGTCTGCAGTCCGTCGACACTCTTGCCAAAATGCTGGAGCAGGAGGCAAATGAGGGGGTTATAGGCGAGGCTGTGGTGGTTGAGCTCGAAAGCAGAGATTGTGAGCGAGAGCTCAAGCTTATGATAAAGGAGAGCGACAACGATGACGTTACTATGACCTGCGTGGAAATTCTCGAGCGAAAAAACTGTCAGCCCGAGGTTGACGTTTATCTTGACGTAATTGCCGATTCGTCCCGTTCGGTTCAGCTTAGGGAAGAACTCATTTCACTACTAAAAAATTACGCCGATGCTGCAGCGCCGTACATTTTCGATAGACTCGACGACGCTAATATCGAGCTCAAAACGATTTTTGCCGAAATCCTCATTTGTGCCCAGCGCGACGAGCGCACCTACGAGTTGCTTAACGAGTTGTTTGCTTACGGCGATAATATTCCGCTGTACTGCTCGTATATAGGCTCGTACGGTGACGAGAGGCTGGCGGGAATTTTGTATCGCGCATTGGACAAGGCGGACTACGCGGACTTTTGCGAAATCTCCAACGCTATCGAAAGATTGGGCGGTACAGTGGATTATGATATGAAGGACTTTACGTCTGATCCTACCTACCAAAAGATTAAAGATGTCAACAAAAACGTATAACGGTGTCACGAATTTTTGACCGTATAAAAAAGTATTGCATCAAAAAGCACGAAAATAATATTAAGCGCAAAAAAACATTCGCAACAAAACGGATAAAAACGCAAATTTTGCATATAAAAAATCTTTGACCTTCATATAATTTGGTATGAAGGTTTTTTCTTTGTCAATGCTGATGATAGGTGCAATAATAGGGGCAGGCTTTGCGTCGGGACGCGAAATCGTGTCTTTTTTCGGCACGGAAATTTCGCCGTGGATTGCGCTTGTGGTGGGAGTGGGGATTTTTGCCGTGAGTCTTGTTCTTTTGTCCATAGGCATCAAGGTAAAAAAAGACAGCTTCGGTGAAGTTAATCAGCAAATATTGGGCAGATTTTCTCCATTTGCGGATGTGTTTTTACTACTTAACGGCTTTATCGTGCTATCGGGGATGCTTGCTGGGATGGACAGTTTGTTTCATCCGATTTTTTCGTTTGCGCCCGCGTATTCGGTGGTGAGTGGAATAGTTTGCGTTTTTATAGTGACTAAGGGTGTGCAGGGAATAATCAACGGCAGCGGAATTATTGTACCACTAATAATAATCGCTTTAATTGCGGTGTGTGCCTTTAATTTTTCCACGAGCTATATGACAAAAACGGCGCAGGATTTACCTGCAGCCGTCGTTTACGTTTCTATGAATATGATGCTGGCGAGCACAGTCTTTACCACCGTCAACAAGTATTCTTACAAGCAAATCGTGGGTGCGTCGGCGCTTACGGGCGGAGTTATTGCTGTGCTTATGTTATTGATAATTTCCGCACTTAACAAAACGCAGACTTATCCGTATCCCATGCCTGTGGTGGAGATTGCAAAAAACACCTCACCTGCATTGTATGTTTTTTCGATAATAGCCGTAGCGATAGGGATTTTTACTACCATGATGACGGCAATGAGTGGACTTACCGAATTTTTCGTGCCCTTCGTTGGGAGCAGAGCTTATTCGGCGGTATTCGTATTACTTTTGGCACTAATGGTCAGCAATTTGGGATTCGAAACGGTAATTGCGTATTTATACCCAATAATCGGTGTAGTAGGATTGTTTTATATAGCAATTTGCTTCGTGTATCTGACGCGCAATCGTTACCGCAAGTTATCTAAAACGGCAAATTCGTTTTTCGATAACCGCCACCACGATATACATAAGAGCGGCAAGCAAACAAAGAATCAAAGTCGAAGCCATAACCAAGTCTAGTTTAAAGACCTGACCGCCGTAAATTATCAAATATCCAAGACCTGCGCTGGAAACGAGATATTCGCCCATAATCGCGCCTACCCACGCAAGGCCTACGTTGATTTTTATTACACTCATAAAGTTTGGTAGACTTCCCGGCAATATAAGCTTGGTCAAAATTTGCAGTTTACTTGCCCCCATGGAGCGAAGCAACAGAATTTTGTCCTTGTCGCACTCCATGAAGCCGCTTAGCACAGAAATTACGGTAACGATTATGCAAATTAGCACCGTCATCATAATAATAGCCTTTGCCCCTGCGCCCACCCAAATTATTATAACAGGTCCGAGCGCGATTTTTGGCAAGCTGTTCAGCACGACCAAATAGGGTTCTAGCACACGCCTAGCAGTTTCTGACCACCACAGCCACACGGCGATGAGGCTACCCACCACCGTTGCGATAATAAATCCCAAAATGCACTCGTAGAGAGTGGTTGCTATGTGTACGAAGATTCCGCTACTTAGTAGTTCGCGTAGCATTTTTACTATGCGCACGGGAGAGCTGGTAATAAAGTCGTCTATCGTTTCGGTGTAGGCAAGAATCTGCCACAAGCCAAAGAACCCTATCAAAATTGCCAGCCGTATCGCGTGCACCTTTGTGCTTTGCTTTTTTAGAGAAAGGAGATATTTTTCTCTTTCGGATCTCAGTTTCTTTTTCATTAGCTTATATCCCTCCAAATTCGGTCAAACCAAACGGAAAATTCCTTGTTTTCACGTCTTTCGAACGGTGTTTTGCCGTCGAGATTTACGGTGTAAAGGCTTTTGACCTTTGCGGGGCGTTTACTCAAAACGACTATTCGGTCGGCTAGTGAAATCGCCTCGGAAATGTCGTGGGTTACGAGCAGGGCGGTCTTACCCTCGCTTTTTATTATGGAGTGAACGTCGTCGCACACTTCCATGCGAGTTTGAAAATCCAGTGCGCTGAACGCTTCGTCCAGGAGCAGTAATCTCGGGCGGAGAGCAAGAGTGCGAATCAGCGCCGCGCGTTGTCTCATACCGCCGGAGAGCTGGCTGGGATAGTGCTTGCGAAAATCGTACAGTCCGTATTTTTTTAGTAGGTCGTGAGCGTAATTTTTGGCATACGTATCGCGATTTTTTTGCACTTCCAGCCCTAGCATAACGTTTTTTTCGATAGTGCGCCACTCGAACAAAGTGTCGTGCTGGAGCATGTAACCGATTTTTGAGTTGGTTTCGACGGGTTTGCCGTCGAGAGTAATTTGCCCCGAAGTGGGCTTTATGAGTCCGCCGGCAAGGGAAAGAACGGAGGTTTTTCCACAGCCGGACGGCCCTACGATAACCACGAATTCGCCTTCTTTTACACCAAAGCTTACGTCATCTACGGCGACGGTTTCTTCGGTGCGCGTTTGGTAGGTCAGCGAAACGTTTTTTAGTTGAAGTATTTCCATTTCTTTCTCCTTTGAATTTTACGGATTTTGATGGTGGTTAACTTTTGAGTTTGTTTGCGAAGGAGTTGTCAACCGCCTTATCGTAATCGGCGCGCGCAGTCAAGGTTCCCGCGTTTTGCATAATGTCTTGCAGGTTTTCGAAGGCGGTTTTGCTCATAGCGGGGGTAGAGCACCATGCGTCTATGGATAAATATCGTTTTACCGATTCGGCAATAAGCGTCTTGCTCGTTCCCACAAAGGACGGTGCCAGCGCGTCGGCAACTCTTTCGGGGGTATTGTTGCAAATAAACTCGTATCCCTTGACTATTGCCTCCAAAAACTTCTGAATTTTATCCGGGTTCTTTTTCATGTAGCTTTTCGATGCGGAAAAGGATGTAAACGCCACTTCGCCTGCCGCTTCGCCCACGGATGCCACGATGTGCCCCTTGCCCTCGAGTACGAACTGACTTGCAGTAGGCTCGAAGAGCGTAGTATAGCTGACCGACGAATCGGACTCAAATACACTAGCCATAAGGTCAAACGCTACGGTGGTGTCAAAGTTTAGCTCACTCAAATTTATGCCCTTGCTTTCCACCACGTACTGAAGCGTCATTGCTGGAACACCGCCTGCGCGTCCAGCCAGCAGTCTTTTGCCTTTAAGGTTATTCCAGTCAAAGTCAGGCTCAGCGGTTTTTGACACCAAAAACGAGCCGTCACGTTGGGTGAGCTGACCGAAGATTATCGGATAATCCTTTTGGCCGTTGACGTGACAATAGACGGTGGCTTCGGGGCCCATAAGACCTATGTCTGCGCTTTTTGAAGTAATCGCCGTCATAACTTTGTCCGCTCCGCCTGCGTTACTGAGCTTAATTTTCAGACCCTTTTCTTCGAAAAAGCCTTCGTTAATCGCAACGTATAGCGGTGCGTAAAAGATAGAGTGCGTTACTTCGGACAATCTTATGGTAGAGTCGTCTCCTTTTTTGCATCCCACCATCGACGTGGGCAAAAGAGCCATAACTGCTACCATAAAACAAATCAACAATTTCTTCATAAAGTTCTCCTTTTTGCAAGGCGTAGTTACGGTAGAGAAGCACAAAGCTTGGGCTGAACCACGCGCAAATTAACGCAATTCAAGCGTGATTCGTTCGCTTATCCGCTTGCCGTAATACTGCCTATCTTTTATATCTCCATACTATGCTTTTGGGAGCGGTTATGTTATCTAAAAAGAGTTGCGTTGCCCCAAAAAATATGATATAATTTTTTGGTGTAGACTAAATCCAAAAGGATTTACATTGACGGAGCAGATTATGGAAAAAAATTACGAACCAGGACTATTTGAACAGCGAATTTACGACGGTTGGATGAAGAAAAAGTATTTTTCCGCCAAAATTAACAGCGAGAAAAAGCCTTTTACTATCGTTATGCCACCGCCAAATATCACCGGTCAGCTTCATATGGGGCACGCGCTTGACTGCACTATTCAGGATGCTATTATCAGATACAAGCGCATGAAGGGTTTTGAGACTCTTTGGCTTCCCGGCACTGACCACGCGTCTATCGCTACCGAAGTCAAAATCGTCGAAAAGCTCCGCGAAAATGGTGAAACCAAGGAGTCTATCGGCAGAGAAGAATTCTTAAAGCGTGCGTTCGATTGGAAAGAGCAGTACGGTAGCCGTATAGTTTATCAACAGCAAAAGCTAGGAATTTCGTGCGATTGGGACCGCTCGGCTTTTACCATGGATGAAAGATGCTCCAGAGCGGTAAAGGAAGTGTTTGTTAACCTTTACGAAAAGGGACTTATCTATCAGGGTAACCGTAT
>JAFQMX010000001.1 GCA_017396125.1 Clostridia bacterium | reverse complement strand
CGAGGCGCACGATATTGCCGAAACGGTGCACGATGCTATCGAAAATGGTGCGTCCAAGGTGCTCCACTGCGTCGTCCACGTAAACCCGTTGCTCGATTGCGGAAAGACCGATTGTCGCGATTGCACCAACCCGTCCTGCAAAAACTAGAGGTCTTCGACCCTTTAGTAGTTCCTCTCGGGGCTGATGGGGAACAAGAATTCGCCACGATCTTGTCATTCTGAGCGACGCGAAAAATCTCAAAAGGACAGCTTCGGTCAATTCCGTAGGGGCGGGGTTGCCCCGCCCGAAAAAACGACAAACCATACGAAAAAACAAAATCAAATAAAAACGAAAAGAGAGAACAAATCGGTATTAACCGAAAAGTCCTCTCTTTTTTTGATTTTTAGAATGCGCTTAGTGCCTTATTTTTGCACCCAGCGAATTGCCCAGGTTTTAGCGAGCCTAAGATTTTTCGATAAAGTCAATAATTTGCGCAAGCGCGTCGGTAGTTCCGTTAAAGTTATTGCTTAAATTCGCTTTGTTTTTTTGCAATTCCATAATCTTGTCTTCCACACTACCGTTCATAATCAGCTTGTAGACTTGCACGCTCTTTTGCTGACCGATACGGTACGAGCGGTCGGTTGCCTGATTCATAACCGAGTCGTTCCACCACGGATCGTAATGCACCACGATATCCGCGCCGGTCAGATTAATTCCCGTTCCGCCCGCCTTGAGCGAGATGAGAAAAACGCTTGTTTCATCGGAATTAAAGGTGTTTACCAGTTTAATTCGTTCGTTTTTTGGAGTGTCGCCCTTTAGTACGAAGTACGACCAACCCCTTTCGTCCAGCTTCTTTGCGATAATCTCCAGCATGGAAGTAAACTGCGAAAATACCAGCGTCTTGTGCCCCGACGAAATCGCGTTGCTCAAAATTTGCAGCAGCGCGTCGAGCTTGGTAGAATTGCCTGTGTAGTCGGGCTGAACGAGCGACGGGTCACAGCAAATTTGTCGGAGCTTGGTGAGCATAGCCAGCACCGCAAACTTGCCCGATTTTTTGCTAAGACCGTCCTTGACCAGCTTGACGTGGGCGGTGTACATATCCTTTTGCGCGTCCTCGAGCGGAGCAAGAACGGTGCTTTCCATTTTTTTCGGAAGTTCTTTCAGTACCTCGGACTTCATACGGCGCAAAACGAAAGGCGAAATCATTTTTTTGAGCCTTTCCGCAGCGTCTGTTTCGCCGTGCGCAATTCTCGTTTCCAACTGCTCGCGGAAGGTTTCGTAATCGAACAAATACCCCGGCATCAAAAAGTCAAAAATCGACCACAGCTCCGAAAGGCTGTTTTCTATCGGCGTGCCGGTCAGCGCCAGCTTGCGCTCGGCTTTTATGGACTTAATCGCCCCCGCGTTTTTGGTCAAAGGATTTTTTATATACTGCGCTTCGTCCGCCACCACCAGCGAAAAAGTGTTTTCGTAAAGCGGTGCGTCGCGCCTGAGAAGCTCGTACGAGGTTATCGCCACGTCACCTTTTTTTAGACTACGTATAGCAAAAAGTCTGTCCTCAAGCGGTCCGCTAACGACTTTGGTTCGCACCCATGGAGCGAATTTTTTGAACTCGTCCACCCAGTTGAGTATTAGCGTCGTTGGACAAACGACCAAAGCGCCCAGCTCGCTTTCTTGTAGTAGGTCGTTGATGAGCGCAATGGTTTGGAGACTCTTTCCCAGTCCCATATCGTCGGCGAGAATTCCGCCGTAGCCAAAATCTGCCATAGCTTTCAGCCACTTGTAACCCGTAAGCTGATAGGAGCGGAACACCGATGAAAAACGTGGGTCGGGAACGTAATCGCGCACCTCTTTTTGCTCAAGATCGGAGCAGTCGGCCGTACCGAGCTCGTCCAGCTCGGCTTTGATGTATTGCGAATAGTAGGAGGCAACCTTACCGTTTTGCGACGGCAAATTGAGTATGCCTTTAAGCGTTCTGCCAGCTTCACTCAAGTCCACGAAGCTTTCGCCTATGCGAATAAACTTTCGTCCCGCCTTTATGCCCTGCAAAATCTCTTCCAGTCGCGCCTTGTCCATGCTGTCGGTGTCGTAAGACAGGTCGATAAGCGAGCCCTCTCTCTTTACGCGCACCCTGATGGACGGCGAACGGCTAAACTTTAGACCGTGGAAGTTTTCGGTAAGAAAAATCTCGGCGTGGTCGTACAATTTGCTTAGGCCGTCGCGCAGGAGATGAAAAATTTGTTCTTCGGTGGCAAGCTCCAGCGTCGGATAATCGGGGAACACGGATTTTAAAATATCTTTAAGCTCGTTTTCCGCATCGGTGTCACGGTAGTCGCCCTCGTCCTCTTCCAGAGAAACCTCGGTGTCGCCGTAAAAGGTTTTAACTTCGCCGTAAACCTTTTCGCCGTCAAAGTCGAGATACAGCTCGGACTTTAGCGGTGGCGCTTCAAACACCGTCAGGTCGCAGTCGGCAGAGAGAGTAGCTTCGGGCAAAGAGCAAAGCACCTTGTTGTAAAAGGTGGACATATCGTCGTCGCCAACGAAAAACGGAGTTGCCGAGCAGAACGAAAAAATCTCCGCGCCTTTTTCGGGCAGGGTATAAATAGCGTCGCTGATTAGATAATCGTTTTTTACTCCGCGCAAAAGCATGCCCTTGCAGTTGCTGTCCACGACGAAACCGCCCTCGGCCTTGGCAACCTTTACCATGACCTTAGGCATTTGTCCGCTGACCTTTTTCGTGCCCATCGGCGCGCCGTTTTGCTCGAGGCGAAGATTAGTGCCCGAGATAATATCAAAAAATTCGTCCAGAGCGTAGCCGTCCACGACGAGTAAGTTCTTGTGCTTGTAGGAGTGGGCAATCATCTTCAGCAGCCGCTTGCTTTTTTCGTCAAATGCCGACGGGTAGTGATAAAAAGCGAGTTCCGCGCCGTAGCGACGGTACGCCCTACCCGTTACCGCCGAAGAAAAGTCGTGCAAATCCTTTAGACGATAGTTCTTTTTGCTACCGATATGAAAGAAAATTGCAGGCGTTTCGTCCAAAATAAGCGTAGGCGTTAGCGAAATTTCGCGACCAATAGCGTGATGGCGTGCGTCTTTTCCAAAGGTGGAAATAAGCGCCGAAACCACTCCGTCCGACATGCGCAAGGGCGAGGTGGAAGCGTCGTTTGGATTTTGTTCCTCGTAAGCCAGCGCGGCGGCAAGAATATGCTTGCACGGACCGCTCGCTATATCAAAGCCGTTACAGTCACAGCCGTAATCGTACAGTCCGCCCTGCTCGTCGAAAACGATTTTGCAACAGTGGTCACTGCGACCTTTTACGGTGGCGCAAATCACGGTTTTTCCGCTTGTTTCGCTAGTTGAAACCGAGGAAATTTTGTTGTCGTAAAACTTCCGTTTTGCCAGCGCAAAGCTTTCGCCCTGAGCCTCGCGGTAAAGAGTGTCGAAATCCAGCCTCAAATTGCTTTTCCTCCCACGAATGTTAAATTATATTATACCGTTTTTTTAGTAAAAAAGCAAGTTTTTGCCCGCTTTTTGCTAAAATAAAAGCAAGTTTTTTGCCAAAATTCGCCGTTTTTTAGCTTGCAATCCCACAGCTTACAAAAAAGTCCTTTGCAATAAAAATTGAGCCAATGGAATTTTCCTGCTTTGTCAAGAAAAAATCTCCGCCAAAAAATCGCTTTGTATATATACAAAGGGCGATAATCTAATTGACTTTTTAGCAAAAAAAGTATATTATTTTCTTTGTAAGAATATCAGCCTTAAACGACTGCATTTTTGGAGGAAATTTTTTTATGAAAATGGATGCGCTTGTAAAAGCAAAACCCGAAAGAGGACTTTGGCTCGAAAGAGTAGACGTTCCCGTCATTAAAGATGGCGAAGCTCTCGTAAAAATACACAAGACCGCTATTTGCGGAACTGACGTTCATATTTACGAATGGAATACTTGGGCGCAGGAAACTATTCCTACCCCTATGGTTGTTGGACACGAATTCGTGGGTGAAATCGTGGAAATAAAGGGACAATCCGATGCGTTCAAGGTGGGCGATTTGGTAAGCGCCGAGGGACACGTAGTTTGCGGTCATTGCAAAAACTGCTTGCGTGGCGACAAACACAACTGCTCCAACGCCAAGGGTATCGGCGTAAACAGACCTGGTATCTTTGCCGAATACGCAGCAATCCCACTTTCCAATCTCTGGAAATGTGAAAAGAACATTCCGGAAGAAATGTACGCTATTTTCGATCCGTTCGGCAACGCAACCCATACTGCACTTGCTTTCCCAGTGCTTGGCGAGGACGTGCTCATTACCGGAGCGGGCGCAATAGGTATTATGGCAGCGGCTATTTGTAAGCACGCAGGCGCAAGAAACGTAGTAATCACCAACCGTTCCGACTGGAGACTTGATTTTGCAAAGGAAGTCGTTCCGGGCGTGGTTACCGTTAATACCAAAAAGACCAGCGTCAAGGAAGTTATGAAGGAGCTCGGTATAAACGAGGGCTTTGACGTGGGTCTGGAAATGAGCGGTAACGTAGTTGCGCTCAACGACATGGTTGACAATATGATCAACGGCGGTAAGATCGCACTTCTCGGACTTGGTATCGAGGGCGGACTTGCTTGGGATAAATTTATCTTTAAGGGACTTACCGTTCAGGGAATTTACGGACGTAAGGTGTTCGAGACCTGGCGCATGATGACCTCGATGCTTCAGAGCGGACTTGACATCAGCAAAATCATTACCCACCGCTTCGATTACAAGGATTTCGAAAAGGGCTTTGAGCTTATGGAAAGCAAAAAGAGCGGTAAGATTATCCTCGAGTGGAACAAATAGTCCTAGCGGACGGCAATCGTGCGCTACCGTATAACAATCTAGCAACAAGGCGGTAGCAAAACCGCGCAGATCAAAGAAACAAGTCTGGCGGACGGCAATCGTGCGCTACCGTGTAGCAATTAAGCAACAAATCGTTGCGAAACTGACAAAAACAAACGAAAAGAAATTTAATCTAAAATATAACCGAAATTTTTAGGAGAGAAAATATGTACAATAAGACCAAACAAGTTATCAGCGATATCCTTCAGGGAATCAAGGACGAGGGGCTTTGGAAGGACGAAAGAGTTATTACCACCCCTCAAAAAAACGTCATCGACACCACCAAGGCTAGCAGCGTTCTTAACTTCTGCGCAAACAACTACCTTGGACTTTCCAACAACCCTGAGCTTATTCAGGCAGCAAAGGACAGCTACGACAAATACGGCTACGGACTTTCTTCCGTTCGTTTCATTTGCGGAACTCAGACCATCCACAAGGAGCTTGAGGCAAAGGTAAGCGAATTCCTTTCTACCGACGATACCATTTTGTACAGTTCTTGCTTCGACGCTAACGGTGGTTTGTTCGAGACCATCACCACCGCGGACGACGCAATCATTTCCGACGAGCTCAACCATGCGAGTATTATCGACGGTGTAAGACTTAGCAAAGCTAAGAGATACCGCTACAAGAACAACAACATGGAAGACCTCGAGGCTCAGCTCAAGGCAGCTGACGCAGACGGATGCAGACAAAAGGTTATCGTTACCGACGGCGTTTTCAGTATGGACGGAATTATCGCTAACCTCAAGGGTGTTTGTGACCTTGCGGACAAATACGACGCACTCGTAGTTGTAGACGATTCTCACGCAACCGGCTTCGTTGGTGCAACCGGCCGTGGTAGCGCAGAGCACTGCGGAGTTGTGGGCAGAGTAGATATTATTACCGGAACCTTCGGTAAGGCTCTCGGCGGAGCAAGCGGTGGATTTACCAGCGGAAGAAGAGAAATTATCGACCTTCTCCGTCAGCGTTCCCGTCCGTACCTTTTCTCCAACACTCTCGCTCCGGCAATGTGCGCAGCAACCATCAAGACTCTCGATATGCTTATGCAGTCCACCGAGCTTCGCGACAAGGTTATGGAAAACGCACGTTACTTCCGCGAGCAGATGAGCAAAAACGGCTTTGACCTCGCCGGCGCAGATCACGCAATCGTACCAGTAATGCTTTACGACGCAGTAAAGAGCAAGCAGTACGCTGACAAGCTTTTGGAAAAAGGCATCTACGTTACCGGCTTCTACTATCCGGTAGTTCCAAAGGGCAAGGCTCGTATCCGTACCCAGATGTCCGCAGCGCACACCAAGGCAGATATCGACAAGTGCGTAAAGGCGTTCGTTGACGCCAGAGAAGAGCTCGGGTTTTAATCAGCGCTCAAGCGGGCAAAATTATTCGAATGGGATTTTTTGAAAACAGCGCGCACGGCGAGTTGACGCGAGGCGCGAATTCGTCAATTATTTTCCTTCGAAAAACGAATAAAAAAGAAACTGACTTATGCCCGAGCTACCAACCGTACGTTTCGGGCGAAGTCGCTATAATCAAGAAGTCATTACGATGATTTTTAAAAACGGAAATTTATGATAAAAAAACTCGTTTTTGTGGAGAGCAAGGTTTTCTTTCCTTACACTAATCAGGCGGTGGAAACGGAAATTTTGAACCACGTCGGTCGTGACGAGCTGGTAATTTATCTTTGGGCAAACAACAAAACTGTTTTTATCGGGAAAAACCAAAACGCCTTTTCGCAGTGTGATATTCTTGCGCTCAGGGCAGACGGTGGATACCTTGCCCGTAGATTTACGGGAGGCGGTGCGGTTTATCACGACAAGGGCAACCTGAACTTTTCGTTTTTTGCTCACCGCGAAAATTACGACAAGACACTCAACTTCAGTATAATAGTAGACGCACTCAAAAGTCTTGGGGTTACCGCGACGCTCAGCGGTCGCAACGATATGATTGCAGACGGCAAAAAGTTTTCGGGGAATGCGTTTTATGAGTCCAAGGACGCGTGCTTGCACCACGGAACTCTGCTGATTAAGTCCGTTCACGCCAATGTGGAAAAATATCTTCGTGTTCATCCGGAAAAAATCGCTACCAAGGGAGTCAAGAGCGTTTCGTCCCGAATCGTAAATCTTACTCAAATCAATCCTGCAATCACTCCCGAAAAAGTTGTAAACGCAATTTTTATCGCGGCAAAAAAGAAATTTCCGCAGGCGGAAATAGAAACCAGAAATTTTTATGATTTTGACCGCAAGGAAGTCAAGAATCTCATCAAGCACTACGGCGACCAAAATTATATTTTGGGTGACGATATTCATTATGACTTCAATTTTGTCAGGAGATTCGAGTGGGGCACTGCGGATATTAGAGTAAAGCTATCGCAAGGCAAAATCGAAAAAATCAAGATTTACTCCGACGCGCTGGATACAGAGCTGGCGACTTTGCAGGAAAAATTGCTTTTGGGCGCGGATATCAAGACCTACGACGGAGAATATTCGGACATAGCAAGGGCGATAGAGCAGGCGCTGGAGGAATCTGACAACAATGCGTGGCCAAGCGTCTTGACTGACAATTAATCAACCAAAAACAATTCACAAGGAGATATTATGTACGATCTTATAGTTATAGGCGGTGGTCCCGGCGGATATACCGGAGCAATCCGTGCGGCAAAGTCCGGCATGAAGGTTGCTCTTATCGAAAAAGATAAGGTGGGCGGAACTTGCCTTAACCGTGGCTGTATTCCTACCAAGGCTTTGCTCAAATCGGCTGAGCTTTTCGAGTCCAGAGCCGAGTGGCAGGGCTTGGGCGTTAACGCCGAAAACGTAACCTTTGACGAAACCAAGGCTTACGAAAACAAGCAGAACATAGTTACCACGCTCAATACTGGCGTTTTGTCGCTCGTTAAGGCTAACAAAATCGACTTTTACGAGGGTCACGGCTGTATCGAGGGCGAGCATACCGTTTCGGTAAACGGTGAAACATTGGAGACCAAGTTCATTTTGCTTGCGACCGGCTCCGTTCCTGCAGGATACAACCCTAAGCGTCCTGTAGAGGGTATTGAAACCGCATACAATTCCGACAACGTTTTGGGCGAGCCTATCGACGCTGACGATATCATTATTATCGGTGCGGGCGTTATTGCAATCGAATTTGCCTACTACTATTCGTCCATCGGCAAAAAAGTTACCGTGCTTGCGCCAAAGGACAGAATTCTTACTATGGCGGGCAAGGACACCGCGTCCCAGCTCGGCGTTATTCTCAAAAAGAAGGGCGTAAAGATTATTACAGGTGCAAGTCCTAAGCGCGTTGACAAAACTTCCGTTACTTACGAAACCAACGGCAAGGAAGAAACCGTAACCGGTGGCGCAGTTATCGCTGCAGTGGGTAGAAACGCCGTAACCGAAGGAATCGGCCTCGATAAGGTTGGAGTTGCTTATGACAAGTTTGTCAAGGTTGACGAAAATATGTACACGGGCGTTGCGGGAATTTACGCTTGCGGAGACTTGACCGGAAAAATTATGCTTGCACACTTTGCTGCAGCATCGGCTATCACCGCAGTAGAAAGCATGCTCGGAAAAGAGCACAGCATGAACCTCTCCGTTTGTCCTTCCTGCATTTACACCCTGCCGGAAATCGCTATGGTGGGCGCTAAGGAAACTGACGACGCTACCTACAAAACCACCAAGTTCCTTATGGGTGGAAACGGTAAGGCGCTTATCGAGGGTTGCGCAAGGGGCTTTATCAAGCTGGTTACCGATGCCGAGGATACCGTGGTTGGCGCAGAGCTTTTCTGCGTGCACGCTACCGATATGGTGGGCGAAATCGCACTTGCTATTGCCAAGAAGATGAAGGTGCACGAGGTGGCAGAGGTTATTCATCCACATCCTACCGTAATGGAGGCTATGGGCGAGGCTCTCGAAGAAGTTCACGGTATGGCTACCCACGCTATGCCAAGAAGATAATTCACGAAAAAGCGGGGGCGTACCCGCGTTTTTGTGACACAAGGCGCATTATATAATGTACGGCTGACGTCTAATGCACGGCCGACCGCCAAAGCAAAAATTCAGAAATCCGTATTCCGTCGGGCACAACCGCCTCAGCGGAACTAGGTAAATAAATTTATAAAAACAAAACGGGAAACCGAAAAAGATTTTCAGGAGGAAAAATAAAATGGCAAAGAGAACTCCGCTTTATGATTGCCACATCAAGCATGGTGGAAAGATAGTGGATTTTGCAGGCTACGAATTGCCGGTTCAGTACGACGGCTTGGGAGTAATCACCGAGCACGTTGCAGTACGTACCAAGGCAGGACTTTTTGACGTATCGCACATGGGCGAGCTTATCGTAAGCGGACCTGATGCAGAAAGCGCGCTCAACTATCTTCTTACCAACGACATCAGAGGAATGTACGACGGACAGGTTCGTTATTCCGTGCTCCCTAACCCTAACGGTGGAGCAATCGACGACGTACTCATCTACAGAGTAAACGGCGAGAAATTTTTGATAGTAGTTAACGCTTCCAACGCAGACAAAGATGCTGCTTGGATCAGTTCCAATCTCAAGGGCAACGTAAAGTTCGAAAACGTTTCGAGCAAAGTTGCACAGATCGCTTTGCAGGGACCTATCAGCAAGGAAATTATGCTCAAACTCGTTACCGAAGATGAGCTTCCACAAAAGTACTATTCCTTTAAGTGGGAAGTTAATGTTGGCGGAGTTAAGTGCCTTATTTCCCGTACCGGTTACACCGGCGAGTTTGGTTACGAGCTTTACTGCGAGGACGTTGACGGTATTAAGCTTTACGATATCGTGATGGCAGCGGGCAAGGATTTGGGACTCGTTCCTGCAGGTCTTGGCGCGCGTGATACCCTTCGTTTGGAAGCAGGTATGCCACTTTACGGACACGAGCTTGGCGAAGAAATTATGATTGACGAGGTAGATCTTGGATTTGCAATCAAGATGGGCAAGGAAGACTTCGTGGGCAAGGCGGCTCTCGAGGCTCATACTCCAGAGTACCAGAGAGTAGGCGCAACCGTAGTTGATCGCGGTATTCCAAGAGAGCATTGTGACGTTTATTGTGGAGACGAAATCGTAGGTATGGTTACTAGCGGAACTCAGTCCCCATCTCTCAAAATGCCTATCGCCGTTCTTCGTATCAAGCTCGGCTACGAAAACAAGCCACTCGAGGCTGACGTAAGAGGCAGAAGAGTTGCGCTCAAGGTTATTCCTATGCCTTTCTACAAAAAGGCTTAATTGCAGATTAAGTTTAGCAAAAAACTGTTAAAATAAGTAAAAAACGGGAGCTTGTAAAAATACAAGTTCCCGACAAAAATTAAAAAAATTAATTCTTAAGGAGATAAAAACTATGAAATTAATGTATGCAAAAACTCATGAATGGGTAGCAATCGACGGAAACAAGGCAAAAATCGGTATCAGTGACCACGCACAGCACGAGCTTGGCGACTTGGTATTCATCAACCTTCCTGCAGAAGGCGATTCTATCGTAGCAGGCGAAAGCTTCTGCGACGTTGAGTCTGTTAAGGCAGTTTCCGACCTCTACGCTCCGGTTTCCGGCCGTATCGTTGCAGTAAACACCGAGCTCGAAAGCGCTCCAGAACTTATCAACAGCGATGCAATGGGCGCTTGGATTTGTGAAGTTGAGCTCGAAAGTGAAGGCGACGACCTTATGGACGAGGCAGCATACGCAGAGTTCATTAAATAATAAACAAATCGGAGATTAATATGGCTAATTATTTGACCAACACCGATTCGCAGGTCAAGGAAATGCTTAGCGCCGTTGGAGTTTCTTCTCTCGACGAGCTCTACGCAGATATTCCTGCCGACCTCAAGCTCAAAAAGCTGGAAATCGAAAAGGGACTTTCCCAGCAGGAAACCCTTGACGAAATGAAGGCTATGGCAAACAAGAATACCGATTACAAGGTAATAATGCGTGGCGCAGGAGCGTACGACCATTATATTCCGTCGGTAGTCAAATATCTTTCTTCCCGTAGCGAATTCCTTACCGCTTACACTCCGTATCAGGCGGAAATGAGCCAGGGTATTTTGCAGAGCATTTTCGAGTATCAGACTATGATTTGCGCACTTACGGGCATGGACGTATCCAATGCGTCCGTTTACAGCGGAGCAACTGCAGCGGCAGAAGGCGTTTTGATGACCAAGGCAGGAGCGAAGACCGAGATTATCGTTTCGGACAACGTTAACCCTCGCAACCTTGAGGTTATCAAGACCTACATCAGTCAAAGAGGGATGACCGTTACCGTAATTCCTAGTAAAAACGGTGAAACTGACCTCAATGCTTTGACCGCAGCAGTTAGCGAAAAAACCGCTTGCGTTTACACCGAACAACCTAACTATTACGGAATTATCGAGCCTGCTACCTACATCGGCGAAATCGCTCACAGCAAGGGCGGAAAGTTCATTATGAACTGCAACCCTATGACTCTTGCTCTTCTCAAGACTCCAAAGGAGTGCGGAGCGGATATCGCAGTAGGTGACGCTCAGCCGTTTGGACTTTCGATGTCCTTTGGCGGACCGTTCCTCGGCTACATGGCAGCTAACGACAAAGAGGTTCGTAAGCTTCCGGGCAGAATCGTGGGCGAAACCGTGGACAAAGAGGGCAACAGAGCGTTTGTTCTTACTCTTCAGGCAAGAGAACAGCACATTCGTAGAGAAAAGGCACTCAGCAACATCTGTTCCAACCAGGCGCACTGCGCACTCGTTGCGGGAATGTATCTTTCCGCAATGGGTACCGAGGGCCTCAAGGAAGTTGCTACCACCTGTCTTTCCCTTGCTCACTACGCAGCAGAGGAATTTAAAAAGGCGGGCGCAGAGCTCAAATACAGCGGAGATTTCTTCCACGAATTCGTTACCGTTACCAAAGCTAAGGCGTCCAAAATCAACGAAAAACTCAAGAAAGAGGGTATCCTCGGTGGTCTTGAGCTTGACAAAAACGAGATGCTCTGGTGCTTTACCGAGACCGTTACCAAGGCTGATATCGACAAAGTTGCAGATATCATAAGGAGGGCGTAAGTATGAAACTCATTACCGAAAAATCTATCGCGGGACAGAGATGCGCTACTATCCGTCCTTTGGAAGTAAAAACCGAAACTTTGGAAAAAAGTTTTCTTCGTAGCGAGCTCAAGCTCCCTGAAGTAAGCGAAGTAACCTTGGCTAGACACTACACCGAGCTTAGCCGTAGAGCGTTTGGTGTGGACACCGGATTCTATCCGCTCGGATCTTGTACCATGAAGTACAATCCAAAAATCAACGAAGAAGTGGCTGGTCTCGAAGGCTTTACCCACGTTCATCCGCTTTGCGAAGAGGAAGACGTTCAGGGCTGTATGCAGGCTATGTACGAGCTTACCGAAAGACTCAAGGCTATTACCGGTATGGACGCGCTCACTCTCGAGCCTGCAGCAGGTGCACACGGAGAGTACGTTGGACTTATGCTTATCGCGGCTTATCACAAAAAGCGTAAGGACAGCAAGCGTACTAAGATTATCGTTCCTGACAGCGCGCACGGTACCAACCCGGCATCCGCAGTTATGGCAGGATTCGAGGTTGTTAACGTTCCGTCTGACGAGAATCAGGGCGTAGACATCGAGGCGCTCAAAAAGGTTGTTGGCGACGACACCGCAGCGCTCATGCTCACCAACCCAACCACTCTCGGCTTGTTCGAAAAGAACATCAAGGAAATTACCGAAATCGTACACAATGCCGGCGGTCTAGTATATTACGACGGCGCTAACCTCAACGCAATTATGGGCGTAGTTAGACCTGGAGACATGGGATTTGACGTAGTTCACCTCAACCTCCACAAGACCTTCTCCACCCCTCACGGTGGCGGTGGTCCTGGTAGCGGTCCTGTTGGTTGCAAGGCAATCCTCAAGGATTTCTTGCCGGGCGTAGTTGTAGAGTTGGACAAAAAAGGCGAGTACGTATTCGCAAAACCTAGCCACACTATCGGCAAGGTAATGCCTTTCTTCGGCAACTTCGGCGTATGCCTCAAGGCTCTAGCTTACATCAAGACTCTTGGTGCAGAGGGTATCAAGGAGGCTTCGCAGAACGCAGTTCTCAACGCTAACTACATCAAAAAGGGTATCGAAGATTTGTATCCTACCCAGACCGGAAGATTCTGCATGCACGAGTTTGTTATCAGCTGTGACAAGCTCAAGGCAGAGACCGGCGTAGCGGCTATGGATATCGCAAAATCTATGATCGACAACGGTATGCACCCACCTACGATGTACTTCCCACTTATCGTTCACGAGGCGCTCATGATCGAGCCTACCGAGACCGAAAGCAAGGAAACTTTGGACGAGGCAATCGCTGTTCTCCGCAAGCTCCACAAGGAAGCTTACGAGAATCCGGAACAGCTCAAATCTGCTCCGCATCACGCACAGATTTTCCGTCCGGACGAAGTTATGGCTGCTCGTAAGCCAGTCCTCAAGGGCTAATTAGCAAAAATACAAAGCGAAAAGGCAAGGGATTAAGGGCGTTTCTCATAGGGATTTTTTAGACAGTATAAAAGGATAGCGAAATTTTCGCTATCCTTTACTTTTTGCTTTGCAAAACACACGACTTTCTTTTGAAAGTATAGTGTCGTAAACCAACATTATGGACAAATAATAAAATTCACAAAAGCGAGCAATTCACAATTAAAAAAAGAACTTAGACGTGAAAAAGTGCTGTTCCATTAGGGATTTTTAGAAAAATTAAAAATTTATAAGAAATTGCACTTTCAAGCGGTCAAAAGGAAATTAGAACTTGGATATATCATCCGAGTTCTTTTTCTTTTATAAAAAATTTATATCATTTCAATGATAATTTTTAATATTGGGAGCATAATATATTGACAAGATAACATTTTAATGATATAATGTTGGCAAGGATGGTGAAGCATTATGATTATTTATCACGGTTCAAAAGATATTATTGAAAAACCCGAATTTGGCAAAGGCAATCAAAAGAATGATTATGGGTTAGGTTTTTACTGTACTGAAAACGTTGAACTCGCTAAAGAATGGGCTTGTTCTAATAATGAAACAAACGGATATGCTAATCAATACGAAATTGATTTAGGTGATTATAAAGTTTTAGATTTAAGAGAAGAAAAATACTCTATTCTTAATTGGATGGCACTTTTATTAAAGTTTAGAACGTTTGACGTTAATACCCCTATTTCAGCGCAAGCAAAAGAATATATATTAAAAAACTTTTACGTTGACGTGGAAGAATATGACGTAATTATTGGTTATCGTGCAGATGACTCTTATTTTAGTTTTGCAAAGGATTTCATCAACAATACGATTTCCGTTGAGCAACTTGCTGAAGCTATGCGTCTTGGTGAATTGGGTATTCAAATAGTATTAAAGTCAAAAAAGGCTTTTGATACGGTAAAATATAAAAGTTATGAATTAGCCGAGTGTAAGGAATATTATGTAAAACGAGTTAGCCGTGATAAGAAAGCAAGGAAAACTTATTTAAGCGGTCATAGGCAAAACTTGGTATCGGACGGCTTATTTGTAATGGATATTATTAGAAAGGGGCTTAAAAATGGCGATAAAATCTTATGATATTAGATATTTAGATAGCGTGGCTACAAATATCGGTACAATGTTCGAATACGCAGTAGCTTGTGGCTACGAGCCAAAAGTATATTGGAATATGTTTGCTTCTTCTGAAGTGGCAAAACAAATAGAAAAAGGTAATCCAAGATTTTTAGTTGGATATTCTGCAATAGATTTATTAGACCACGTTGTAAATACAACTGCGTCAAATGGTAGATTACTTGCACCTAAGCCGTTTTTTAGTCGTTCCGAATTTTATTGGGCAGGTTGGGCGTTAGCGCAATATCAAAACTATAAAGCAACGTCTTTCTTTAATATAAGTAAGGCATTCCCCATTGAAAAGGTTTTGGCTTTATACGATACACTTCACGAAGCGGATATTACAAAGTTCTATTCAGTTGCAGACGAATATATTGATGCACATAAAAAAGAAACAAATCTTAAAAGAATACGTACAGCGGCGGGATTATCTCAAAAACAACTTGCAGACAAAGCAGAAGTATCTATCCGTAATATACAGATGTACGAACAACGTCATAACGATATTAACAAAGCGCAAGCAGATATACTATTTAGATTATCTAAAACGCTTGGTTGCAATATAGAAGATTTGTTTGAAGAGTAAAGACTTTTAGTGCAAATACAAAGGAAAACACGATGAACATTTTTAATAATGAAAAAATAATAAGAGCAATGGCTTTTGAAAAAGCCATTTTAGAAGTTTTGAAAAAAGACAATCCCAAGTTGATAGCAAATTATGGGGATTATAATAAACTTGATAGTAGATTTCAAACGTATCAACAATACGATGCGATGATAGCTAATACTCTTAATTTACAGTGTTTTAAAAGAGAAAGTATTAATGCGGAAAGAATAGTCATAGAGATAAAATCAGGATATCCGCCAAGAGAAATACTTCGTCGTTTCGTAGCTCGTGCTGAAAATAATTTTGATGCTATAGTTTTTGTTCTTGCTTTTAGGAAAAAAGAAATACTAGAAAAAACAGTAGTTAGTGAAAAATGTAAGATTTATTTTATTTTTGAAGAAGACCTTATAAAAAACAACGAAATCAAAAACGTTTTGTACAATTTTGATGAGTATATTACGAAAGACCATAACATATTAATTGAAGATAATTATTCCCTGTTACAAAAAACAAAAATAAATTTATCTTTTGCAATGGGTGCAGGATGTTCTAAGAGTTCACATATTAGCGATTGGAATACTCTTAGCGAAGCATTAGGATATGAACTTTTATATTCTATAGTAGATACTAAAGAATCTCAATTTAAAAATAAAATAATTGCGGATAAGTTAAATGCTAGTATTTTTTCATGCTTTGATAAAAATTCAGCATTAGATGCAATATATAATAGTTTTATGATGTTGCCTACTATAGGGCAGCGAGATTATTGGCTATCTATAAAAAGAGTTTTATATATGAATTATGATAGTCCTAATGATGCAAAACAACCATTGATAGACTCAATTGTTTCTTGCATAAAAAGAAAAAATATCGATGCTGTGATAAATTATAATTTTGATTCAGTCATTGAACAAAATATTAACCCTAATTATAAATCTACTAATAAAGAAGTGCAAAGTAGTTTTACGTCAATGATTGGTTGTGATATATATCATGTACATGGATATATCCCATTTGATTATGACGGCAAAATAGATGTGGCAAATTTTGTTTTTACGGATAAAGAGTATTATGACAATATGTCTAACCCCAACTCTTTTTCAAACACCACACAAACAGCAATATTAAATAAAAAAAATGTAATATTCGTTGGAGTATCTTTTACTGATTCAAATATGAAAGAAATTTTAAGAAAAAGAGTTTCACAAGGATACTCAAATACAATTTTTGCTTTTTTAAAATTACCTGATTTTGATTTTGAAGGCACTAACAAGAAATTAATGGAAAATAAGTATAAACTTATTCAAGAATGCTACTTTAATTCGTTGGGTGTAAAAATATTGTGGGTTGATAACTTTGACGAAATTCCTAAACGTATTAACTTGATATAACAAATATTAATGCAATGATTAAAAAATAATCAGATTCTATTACAGAGTCTGATTTTTCTTTTATTATAGAATAATAAACTTTTTGATTAGATATCGTTTCGGATTGATTTTTCTTTTAATTAGTGTTATAATAACTATGCTACATATTTTAATATGCCTTTTCATAGGGAATACTGTTGGTAAAAATGTATTCTCTCCCTTATGATTAGGTAAAATATGTAGCAATATTGAGAGATGCGTTTTTCGGCGTATCCCTCGTGGGTACGCTTTTTTATTGGAGATTACTTATGAAAAAATCGTTGATTATTACAATATGTATAATTATGTTACTTTTCTTAGTGAGTTGTAGTAATAATGATGATACATCTTTAAAATGTTTAAATTGCGGCGAAACAGTTGCCCTTGATACTAAATTCTGCCCACAGTGTGGTGAAACAATTCTAGATAGTTCTAACGATAACAACAATGATGAACAATGTTCACATAGTTGGAATATAGCTACTTGCATAATTCCTAAAACTTGTTCTAAATGCGGAGAAACGGAGGGTAACGCATTAGGTCATACCACGACTACGGGAGTTTGTGACAGATGTAATGTAAGGCAAGGATGGACGCAAGACGAAGTTCGGTCACTGATAAAAGTATATGATATTTTTGTAACTGATATAGATAGTGCTGATGGTGTGGATATGACTATTTCTTGGGAAAATACATCATCAAAAACTATAAAATATATTTATTTTTCAGTTGAAGCTTATAATGCAGTTCATGATAAAGTTTATTGTGAAATACGTGGCTATAATGTTTTTATAGGGTCAATTACTGGTCCTCTTGAACCTGGATATTCTAATTTAATTTATGACTCAAATAAAGATGAATATTTTATTGATGGTGGTTGGGAAAATTGTTATTATAACTCCGATATAAAATACTTTGATTTAACCAATATTCGCATTATCTATATGGATAACACCGAGATTGAGATTGGAAAAGGTTGGTGTGATTATTCCTTATCAGATGTTTCTCAGGGGGTCTATTATACTTGGAGTGATGAATATAACGGATATGAAGTTAATTATAGATTGAAGAAGACTTGCACAGACACACACATATCCATCCCATCAACATATAATGGGGACAAGGTTGTTTCTATTGCAAATAAAGGATTTAGTAATTTATCTTCTCTTATAACTATTACTCTCCCTAATACTATTAAATATATCGGAGAAAGCGCTTTTGCCTCTTGCACATCACTTACAAGTATAGAACTCCCCGAAAATTTAACAGATATCGGCGAAAGTGCGTTTTTTGGTTGTGATACGCTAAAAAGTATAACGATCACTGATGGAATATCAATCATCAAAGATTGGACTTTTTATGGCTGTGATTCGCTTGTGAATGTGAATATGCCCGATGGAGTAACCGCTATAGGTCAATACGCGTTTTCCAACTGTAGTTCGCTAACAAATATTACCATTCCCAATAGTGTTACTGACATTGGTTATAATGCATTTCATGACACGCATATTGAAATTGCTTCAATTCCAGCTTCGGCTATATATGATATAAAGAATGATAAATTAAAAAAAGTCGTTATTACAAGTGGAGATGTTATCGAGGGATTTAGAAACTGTATTTCTCTTACATCGGTTATCATTCCAAATGGTGTTACAAAGATAGATTACGATGCGTTTGAAGGATGTACGTCGCTTGAAAGTATCACCATTCCAAACACGGTAACAAGTATTGAATCTGATGCCTTTAAAAACTGTGATTCATTAACAACAATTGATATTCCGAGTAATGTTACAACTATAGGACATGGTGCCTTTGAAAGCTGTGATTCTTTGATAACAGCAAGAATTTCGGGCGATTATTTAAGTATAGGTTCCTCTGCATTTAGTGAGTGTCCCCTACTAACAGAAGTTAGTATTTTCAAAGGTGTTGAAAGTATTGGTAGTATGTCCTTTGCAGACTGTCATTCATTGAAAAGTGTATATATTTCAGATAGTGTTCAATATATAAGTGGTTATGCTTTTCATGGTTGTATGCTATTGACTATTTATTGTGAAACGAACAATGAATTGAGTGGATGGGATGAGGACTGGAATTATGTAGAGTATGATTATGGATATATATATGCTCCTGTTGTTTGGGGATATACACAAGAAGCAGATACGTTGAAATATTCACTTTCGGATGATGGGACGTATTACATTGTGACAGGTATAGGTTCATATTCTAACACAAATTTAGTGATTCCTGAAGCTTATAAAGAAAAGCCAATTAAAGAAATCGGAGAATCAGCTTTCGAGTATAATACATCAATAAAAACAGTAGAGATTCCTAACGGGATTGTAAAAATCGGGGATTCTGCATTTTATTCTTGTGAAAATATTGAAAGCATTAGTATTTCTGATGGTGTTATTGACATAGGAGCATGGACTTTCAAAGATTGCTCAAAATTGATTGAAATTGTAATTCCAAATAGTGTAGCAAGTATCGGCAGCTGTGCTTTTAGCGGATGTAATTCACTTGTAAGCATAGTAGTTGATTCAAACAATACAATTTACAAATCAATATCGGGCAATTTATATTCTAAAGATGGCAAAATTCTTATTCAATATGCCATTGGTAAACAAGAACTAGCATTTAGAGTCCCCGAAACAGTAACGACAATTAACGACTATGCATTCCTTCTTTGCGAAAACCTTAGCAAAGTTATTATATTAGATAATATCACAACCATTGGATGCGATGCATTTAATGGTTGTGTAAATCTAACCATTTACTGTGCCACAAGTAACAAACACGCTGGATGGGATACATATTGGAATTATTGTTTCGAACATAAAAATGGTACAGACTATTGCACTGTGATTTGGAACTATAATGAATCAATATCATAATTTGGTTAGCATAAAAGTGTATTATAAAAGAATTTACAAAATACTTTGGTAAATTTTCTCTAGTAGCATTAATAATTTCACAAAAAAAGGCAGATGTTCAAAAAACGTGGACATTTGCCTTTTTGACTTTTATTCAACTTAATATCTTCTATTTAGGTGAGTAGATTTGTTCTGCTTGCCTTTTTTATGCTTAAAATTCATTTTCGTGGTTGTTTTTTGAAAAATTTTTCAGCATTAAAAAGTAGGAGGTTGTTTTTCGCCAAAAAATTCAGCAATTAAAAGTGAGAGGTTATTTTTCGTTAAAAAAGTCAGGGATATATAGTGAAAGGAAAATTTCTTAAAATTGGAATATTTTTGCCCTTTTCGTTGGCTACCACTTGTGGGGATAAAATTATTTTACGGTTAGACCGTCATGTTTTGCCCCAAAATCGCCCTTTTATATAGAGGGTAAAAATTTTTTCAAGGAAATTTGAAATTTAGCCTTGTTTTTTTCTTCAAAACAGCCCTTTTAAGTGAAGGGGGAAATTATTTTTTGGAAAAGGTTAAGTTTTAGGCGTTTTCACTGCCTACCACTTGTAGGGATAAAAATTTTAGTGTTAGACCGCCAAGTTTTATGTAAAAAACACCCATTTAAGTGTAAGGGGAAAAATTTTTTGATGAAAATTAAAATTTTGACCCCATAAAAGGTTAAAAATCGCCCTTTTATATGGAGGGTAAAAAAAGTTTCAATTTCAACCTAAACTTTTGCTCAAAAAACGCCCTTTTAAGTGAGAGAGAAAAAATTTTGAGAAATGGTTGTAAAAAAGCCGTTTTCGATGGCTACCACTTGTAGGGATAAAAAATTTTTCGAAGAAATTTTTGAAAGTAAGCAAAAACACCCCTATAAAATAGCACCCAAATGTCCATTAATAGTGAAGGATAAAAAATCAAATTTAGGAGGAAATCAAAATGAAAAACTATCATCATTATCACCCGTCGTAAAAGGTAAGCAAACGGCAAGCAAAAACTTATAAAACTGAGATAAGTGTAGCCCACTACACTTTCCTTTGAAAGTGGTGGGCTCTGCGAGGCAAAATAATGACTAAAAATTAAAGCGGAAAATATCAAAATCCTAAGCAGGTTAAGAAAACCGCTTAAAAAATTATTTTGTTGCAATTCTACCGCTTTTTCAAAGCAGGTAAAGAGAATTGCCAAAATGGCGCTTTTG
>JAFQMX010000042.1 GCA_017396125.1 Clostridia bacterium | reverse complement strand
TATATGTGGTGATCACGCCTTCAAAGTTCCTAAGCACAACACGATTCGGTGCCTGACTCAAAACATAATTGGGCATAACCGGAATCTTACCGCCACCGCCCGGCGCATCAACAACAAACGTAGGTACACAGTAGCCGCTGGTATGGCCGCGTAATGCCTCAATGATCTCAATACCCTTACTGACCGGGGTCCTGAAATGGGACAAACCAAGGCTCAGGTCACAAGCATAAATATAATAAGGACGCACACGGATTTTAACCAGATCATTTACCAGCTTTTTCATTACATGTACGCAATCATTCACACCAGCAAGCAACACGCTCTGATTGCCAAGGGGGATGCCAGCATCTGCCAGCATTGCACAAGCCTTTGCTGCTTCCGGAGTGATCTCACTGGGATGAATAAAATGCACATTCACCCAGATCGGGTGGTATTTTTTCAGCATACTGCAAAGATCATCAGTAATTCTCTGCGGCATAACGACAGGTGTACGGCTACCAAGACGAATAATTTCTACGTGCTCGATTTTGCGAAGGCGAGAAATTATGTATTCGAGCTTTTCGTCGGACAAGCACAAAACGTCGCCACCAGAGAGAAGAACGTCTCTTACTTCTGGGTGATTTGCAACGTATTCGATACACTTATCGATTTTATTAGTGCTTACTTCACAGTCGTTTTGACCGGCAAAACGTCTTCTGGTGCAGTGACGGCAATACATTGAGCATTGGTCGGTAGTGAGCAACAAAACTCTGTCCGGATAGCGGTGAGTAAGACCAGGCACAGGGCTGTCGGTATCCTCGTGAAGAGGATCATTGAGATCTGCTTTGGATATATAAAGCTCGTCTGCAGTAGGAATAGCCTGTCTTCTTACGGGATCGTGAGGATCGTTAATATCAATAAGGGAGAGGTAGTATGGGGTAATAGCCATACGAAGTCTACCCAAGCATTTTTTTACGCCTTCCTCTTCTTCAGCGGTGAGAGGAATATATTTTTTGAGCTCGTCAAGAGTTTCGATACGGTTACGAACCTGCCATTTCCAGTCGTTCCAATCGCTGTCTTTTACGTCGCAAAATATTTTTCTGTTCATAATATTCTCCTTAAGCGTATTTGGTCTCGAAAAGCTTTCTGAGTCCTTCGTGCTCGCGAAGCTCGTTAAGTGTAATAACAGCGTGACCCTTGGTATATCCGTTTCCGATAATCATATCTACGTCTTTGCCAACGCCTTCTGCGCCAAGAGCAGCCTTGGTAAAGCTGGTTGCCATAGAGAAGAAATAAACCGTTCCGCCGTCACGAACAGGGAGAATAGTGGTCATTTCGGTATTTTCCACGTTTACGCAGTTTATAGAAACATCAAACTCTTTGCCACCATTCGCTTCGAGCACTTTTTCCAAAACATTAATAGGTTCGGTGGCAGAAGCAATTACTGCTTTATCTACAATGCCAAGATCCATAAGTTTTTTAGCATCCTTTTCCGAACGGACAACGCCTACTACGTTACCTGTACAGCCGGCTCTCTTTTTTGCTTCGTAACAAACGAGCACACCGCTTTTTCCGCCCGCTCCGAGAACCATAACGCTGTTTCCGCTTTGAACGAGCTTTGCGGTTTGTGCAGGCGCGCCAGCTACGTCAAGTGCAGCCAAAGCAAGATTTTCCGGCATATCTTCAGGCAAAACAGCGTAGATGCCGCTTTCAAAAAGAATGGCCTTTGCTTCTACGTCAACTCTGTCAATTTCCTTGTGTATAGCCTTAATTTTGGTAATATTAAGAGGAGTAAGAGAGAGCGAAACGAGGGAAGCGATTTTGTCGCCTACCTTAAGTCCGCAATCTTGAATATCCTTGCCGATATGCGAAACAACGCCGATAAACATACCGCCGCTACCGGTAACAGGGTTTTGCATTTTACCTCTGTCGTTAACTATTTCCAAAATTTTAGCTTTGATTTTTTCCTCGTCGCCACCGGCCTCGTTTTCGATTTGAGTGAAAGACGCAGAGTCTATATTGAGCGAAATAACGTCGCAAACGATTTCATTACTGTAAACTTTGCTCATATCGTTATCAACTTTTCTAGCATCTTGTGTCAAAACGCCCTTTGGTTCGATAACTCTGTGAGTTCCGTATTTATTGCCTTTAAGCTCTTCCATTTCCGTAATCTCCTTTAAATATTATTTTTTATTGATTCCGAGAATCTGTCGTGCTTCGCTAGGAGTTGCAATTTCTCTGCCGAGAAGCTTTGCAATTTCTACGATTCTCTCTACCATTTCGGCGTTGCTTTTTAGCAAAACACCTTTTTTGAGGTAAACGTTGTCCTCAAATCCCACTCTTACGTGGCCACCCAAAAGAATAGCGGTGGTAGCCATTTCGAGCTGACATCTTCCTACACCCGAAACGGTAAAAGTACTGCCTTGAGGAATGCTTTCTTTCATAAACAACAAGTCTCTAACTGTACCCGTTATTCCGCCGTTTACTCCCATTACAAAATTGAAGTGCAGAGGAGAAGGGATATAGCCTTTTTTGTTGAGACGAATCGTCATATCGATCATGCCCTTGTCAAACACCTCGCATTCGGGCTTGATGCCTCGCTCGAACATCTTTTGAGCAAATTCGATTATGGTATTTTCGGTATTAACGAAAATATCGTCTCCGCCAAAATTGCACGTTCCGCAGTCGAGAGTAGCCATTTCTGGGTCGAGAGTAATCGGTTGCAAACGCTCTTCGTTACTCATGCCCACGGCACCACCCGTAGAAGGCTGAACAATTACGTCCGGGCAAACCGCTTTTATTGCATCCATACACGCTTTGAATCTAGCTGCGCTTTGGGTAGGAGTGCCATCGTCTTCGCGAACGTGCAAGTGTATGATTGCGGCACCGGCGTCGTGAGCCATCTTTGCCTCACGAGCAATTTCTTCGACGGTATAAGGAACGGCAGGGTTGTGATTTTTGGTTACTTCAGCACCGCAAATTGCCGCTGTAATAATTAACTTTTCCATTTATTTATTACCTCTTTGTTTGTCCTTAGGCACAACGCAGGTTCCGCTTGCTCTGCAAACTACAACCGGCTCAGCCAAAACGTCGGCTGCGGAGTCATTTATATCGGGACGAGGAGCGATTATCTTAACAGCCTCGAATTCCATTTTGCGGGAGGAGTTGCCCACCTTGGTTATACGGCCTCTCGCTTCGATATAATCGCCTGCGTAAACTGGTGCAAGAAATTCAACGTTATCGTAAGCGCAAAACAAGCCTTCGTCGCCGTCGTGACGAATCAAAAGCTCAGTAGCAACGTCGCCAAACAAGCCTAACATTCTTGCTCCGTCCACAAGGTTTCCGCCGTAGTGTGCGTCGTGAGCGCTCATGCGCAATCTGATCAAAGATTCTTCCATAATTATTTCCTCCTTAATATGAAAAAAGGCGCTATAAAACACAATATGTGTTAAATAGCGCACCATACTTTTGGTATGACAGTGACAACGCGCTGAGCGTTGCCCCCAAACCGTAAATCCACGGAAAAAAACGGTTTTCGGCACGTATACATTAGATCTTCTTTGTCCGCGCAAAAAGAAGATTTACCTTATAGCGTGCACCTCTATCAGTATTTAGTTACCATATTCTATCATAAAACAGCATTTTTGTCAATAGTAAAAAGACTATTTTTATAACAAAGAAATTATTTCTTTGCTCATACCCAAAATTAAACAAATATCTATTGCGTCTTTTGGTATTTCGCTGAGCTTATCGGTTTTTATCAGTCCGTAATTCATGTATTCCGCTATATTTTTCTTGTCTACGACCGATTGATTTTTTAGCCTGCTTTTTGCTTCGGCGGTCAATCCTATTATTTGATAACGGGCGGTAGCATTTTTGCAAACGCCGTCAAAGTGAGTCGTCAAAAGCGACAGGCTTGGAGTTTTTTTCAACGCCTGCAAAAGAGCGGAGAAGATTTTTGCGCCCTCTTCATAATTTGTTCCGCTGGCGAATTCGTCAATGAGAAGAAGTCCCTTTGATTTTTTAGCCTTAGCAAAAAGCTCGTTAATTTTTATTACCTCTCCGCCAAAGCTGGAAAGACCTCTTTCGGAGGACTGTAGATCCTCGGATAAAATTTCCACAAAGTCCAAGAAAGGTAGAGTAGCACGTTTTGCAAAAACGGGGAATCCGCAAATGGCGCAGTAAGCGTTTAGTGCAACGGTTTTTAACGCGACGGTTTTTCCACCCATATTAGCGCCTGTAATAACCGTAACGCCGTCTAAGGAAAGGGTAATTCCGCAAAAGCGTTTGCCCTTTTCTTTCAATATGCTTGCGATATAAGGGTTAAAGGCTTCTTTAAGCTCAAAGCGCGAGCCGATAGTTGGGATTATGCCGTTTTCCTCGTAACAAAGTATCGACTTTTGAATCAAAAGATCTATCCTTGCGATGGCGCGAGCGTTGTGCTTCATTGATTTTACAAAAGGAAGAAGTTGCTCGGAAAGTTGTCGTCGAAGTCTGAATTCTTCTTCTTCCTCACGCGCCGAAAGTTCCAAATGAAGCAGCCTGAATTTTTCGCGTTCTTCACCTTGGGATAGAGAAAGCTTTTGAGCAAAAAACCTTTTTTCCTTGCGAATGTCGGCAAGCTTTTGCGAATGCTCGTCCGAGAGGAAAAAGCCGGAAGTATTTGAAAGATTAAGTATTTCGAACGGCTTGTCGAGATTTAAAATTTCTATTCCGCATAGGGTAGGAAAAATAGCGGTTATTTCCCGAGCCAAGGCGTTGCAAAGGGAGCAGTATGATTTGAGCTCAAAAAGCTCCACCTCGCTAACGTCCAGTCCGATTCTGTCAAAGGTTCCGTCGATATCCTTAATATGAGACAGTATTGCGTTAATCCCATCAAAAGCGTTTGGGTTGCTTTTGATTGCGTCGACAAAGATATCAAGATTCTTCAGTTCCTCGTTTAGCTTTTCTTTGGTCGAGTAGGGAGAAACATAGCGCAAAGCTTTTGCTCCAAAACCGCTTTTTGGAGAGAGCTTATCCAAAACGTATCTAAATCCTACGTTCTTTTTTTGTTCAAAATTCATTATAGCTCCTCCCATGCGTTGATTACAGGAACGCTCGTCCTAAGCTGCATTTCCTTTTTGAAAGCATCCTTGTCGAAATTCCATCCGTAAGCCGAATATGGGTTTACGGTAACGGCGGCTATTTTTACGCTTTTTAAAAGCTGCAACGAACCGCCTCGTTTGATAAAAGTGGAAACCGTTTCTCTTGAGGCAAGAATTTTGCTGGGGTCGTCCACGGTTATTATTATTTGGTTAACTTGCTTTAGCGAGCTTATTTTTTTAAGAACGCCCTCGCTTAGTGCGCCTGAGGTGTAAAGCTCGTTTTTGCCCTTTGCAACCGATTCCAAAAGGTCCTCGCTTTTTCGTGGAGAATTTTTGGATATAGGCAAGGAATATAGGTCTAAAATAAACGCAGTATCGTCGATTACGGTGTGCATATTCTTATCGTATGATGCACCGGTAGACAGTACCGCTGCGTTTGCGATTTTGGCAGAAGAAATTGATTTTCGGCTCAAGGCTCCGTCGATAATAACTTTCTTTGCGCCAAGCCCAAAAAAGATTTTTTTGAGTGCCACCAATTGTGAGGTAATTGACGGCCCTGCCAGCTCGACAAACCCATCGTCCATACACTTGAACACGACTATTTCGCCCAGTGGTGATGGAATGGCGGTTGCTACGAGGATTTCTCTAGTTACCGAGCAGGCAGAAAGAAGGGAAGATGCCGTTGCGACCAAGGTACCCTTTTTTACGAAGATTTGCGGTTTGGGCGTTTTTGTAACAGCATCGACGGTTTCGCCGTCCTTGCCGACAGAGGTAACGGCGAGTCCCTCCTGATCGAGCAAAAGATTCAGTGCAGTAGTTTTGCCTGCATTTTTGCACATACCGATCATTACCAGGGTTTTGTAATCCATTGTGACTGACTTGAGACTCATACTAAAATTATAGTACGCCAGCGAAAAAAAGTCAATATATCACTTGCAAGATTTGTACACTTATGTTAATATAATTTGCGGAGGATTGTATGAAAAAAGGCTTGGTTCACATTTATTATGGCGACGGAAAGGGAAAAACTTCTTCGGCAATCGGACTTTCGGTAAGAGCGGCGGGAGCAGGCTTAAAGGTTTTTATAACCAGATTTTTAAAGGATTCCGATTCTTCGGAGCTTTGTGTGCTTAAAAAAATTGACGGCATCACTTTGGGCGATACGCCGATAAGTCTTCCGTTTTACTTTACTATGACGCCAAAGCAAAAATTGGAGTATAAGGCTTATGCACATTTATTGTTGCGCAGGGCGGAGGAAGAAATGAAACGCTGCGACGTAGTGATTATGGACGAATTTTTGGATGCCGTAAGCTTGGATATAATCAGCTTAGACGAGGCTGTGAAATTTATTAAGTTGCGTCCGGAGCAAACCGAGCTCGTAATGACGGGACATGCGTTAATCGACGAGCTTGCCGAGCTAGCGCACTATATTTCGCATATATCGGCGGAAAAACACCCTTTTACAGATGGGGTTGGTGCAAGAAAGGGAATAGAGTTTTAGTATCTTTTGGGCTAGTTAAGCACAGTGTAAGAATGAGTAATTATGTTGACAAACGGCATTTTTTGATGTTATAATATTTCGGTCGAAGCGTATAGCGTTTCGATGTTGTTTAGGGATGAGTTGTGATATCGTGTTTGTCAAATTTATTTAAATAAACTTAACCGCGATTGCTACGGTTAAATTCAACGCATATACGGAGGAAATATGGCAGAATATAAGCAATTATTATTCGAACAAATGATTAAAGACTTTGCTGAAAACGAAGTAAAGCCTTTGGCTCAGGAAATCGACGAAGAAGAACGTTTCCCTATCGAAACCGTTGAGAAAATGGGTAAGCTCGGAATTATGGGCATAATAGTTCCTAAGCAGTACGGTGGAGCAGGCGGAGATTACAATATGTACATCAGAGCTGTGGAAGAAATTTCTAAAGCTTGTGGTACAACGGGCGTCATTCTTTCTGCACACATGTCGCTTTGCGTTGCGCCTATTCTTGAGTTTGGTACTGAAGCACAAAAAGCAAAATATCTTCCTGATCTTGCAAGCGGTAAAAAGATCGGTGCATTTGGTCTTACCGAGCCAAATGCGGGTACTGACGCAGGAAATCAGCAAACCGTTGCTGTAGAAAAAGACGATCACTATTTGTTGAACGGAAACAAGATATTCATAACCAATGCAGGCTACGCTGATACGTACGTTGTAATTGCGGTTACCGGCAAAGCTGCTAAGGGCCCTGAGATGAGTGCCTTTATCGTAGAAAAGGGAATGGAAGGATTTTCTTTTGGTAAAAAAGAAAAGAAAATGGGTATCAGAGGTTCTGCTACTTGTGAACTTATATTCGAAAACGTTAAAGTTCCTAAGGAAAATATGCTTGGACAGCGCGGAGATGGATTTAAGATCGCTATGAAGACTCTTGACGGTGGCCGTATAGGTATTGCTGCACAGGCTCTTGGTATTGCAGAAGGCGCTTTGGATGAGACGATTGCTTACGTTAAGAGCAGAAAGCAGTTCTCCAAGTCACTTTCGGCGTTCCAAAATACTCAGTTCGTAATTGCAGATCTTGCTACCAAGGTTGCTGCTGCAAGAGCGCTCGTTTATATCGCTACCGACGCTAAGCAAAAAAAGCTTCCTACTCTTTCGGTAAATGCTGCTCAGGCCAAGCTTTTTGCTTCAGAAACCGCTATGGAAGTTACTACCAAGGCTGTTCAGTTGCACGGCGGTTACGGATATACAAGAGAGTATCCAATAGAGAGAATGATGCGTGATGCAAAAATTACCGAAATTTACGAAGGTACCAGTGAGGTTCAGAGAATGGTAATCTCCGGTGCACTCCTTAGAAAGTAAGAGAGGTTGAATATGAAGATAATTGTATGTATTAAACAGGTTCCAAATACCACGGAAATTAAAATTGATCCGGTTACCAATACGCTCAAGCGTGACGGTGTGCCAAGCATTATCAACCCAGACGACAAATCTGCTATTGACGTAGCAATTCAGCTCAAGGAAAAACACGGAGCAGAGGTAACTGTAATTTGTATGGGTCCTCCTCAGGCGGAAAATGCTTTGAGAGAGGCACTTGCTATGGGTGCGGACAACGCATATCTTTTGACGGACAGAGCATTTGCAGGTAGCGATACACTTGCAACCTCTACTATAGTAGCTGCTGCAATCAAAAAGCTTGGTGCGGATGTGGTTCTTTGCGGCAGACAGGCAATAGACGGAGATACCGCGCAGGTTGGTCCGCAAATTGCTGAACACCTCGGAATTCCGCAGATCACCTATGCCGCTGCAATAGATTACAACGAGGAAAGGAATTCTCTTATAGTTAAACGCCAATTCGAGGACAGATATCAGACCTTGGAAGTTTCGGGACAATGTCTTGTTACCGTGCTTTCCACACTTTGTAAGCCACGCTATATGAACGTGTGGGATATAGTCGATCAGGATTCAAAGGAAGTGGGCAAGATTACCTTCGCCGATATGGATCTTGATGCTAAAAACATTGGTCTTGCAGGCTCTCCGACCAAAGTTCAGTCCACTGCAACCAAGCAGTTTGATAAGACGATAGAAACTTTGGAGCTTGATCCGGAAGCTGCTGCAAAAGCGATAATCGATGCGCTTTCAAAAAGACATTTGATTTAAGGAGAGAAGATTATGAATAAAAATATATGGGTATTTTGCGAGCAGCGTGACGGCGAGATTCAGCCAGTTGCATTGGAACTCTTGGGAATAGCAAAAGAGTTGAGTGAAAAGACCAACGAAAAGGTTGGTGCAATTTTGGTTGGACACAACGTAAAGGCAAAAGCTAACGACCTTGTTGCGTACGGAGCTGACGAGGTTTACGTCGTAGATGACGAAGAGCTTGATAATTTTCTCACCGAACCTTACGTTCAGGCAGTTTATAAGCTTGTAAGTGATTACAAGCCCTCGATATTGCTTTTCGGTGCAACCAGCATAGGAAGAGATTTGGCGCCTAGACTTTCCGCAAGATTAAGAACAGGTCTTACTGCGGATTGTACCAAGCTCGAATGCGACGAAAAAGGCAATTTGTTTATGACTCGTCCTGCGTTTGGCGGAAACCTTTTTGCCACCATTGCTTGTCCTGATCATCGTCCGCAGATGTCGACTGTTCGTCCGGGAGTTATGAAAAAGGCTGAGCGTGACGATAGCCGCAAGGGTGAGATAATTGACGTAAAAATCGACTGGGATACTTCCAAATTTGCCGTAAAGCTTATTGAAGAGGTTAAGGAAGTTCAGAGCGTGGACAAAATCGAAGATGCTAAGATTTTGGTATCCTGCGGCAGAGGCGTAAAAAACGTTAAGCCTGCGTTTGAAGTTGCTGAAAAGCTTAAGGGTACAGTATCCTCCTCGCGTGCATTGGTTGATGCGGGCGTTATGGAACACGCGCGTCAGGTTGGACAGACTGGAAAAACCGTTCGTCCGCAAGCATATCTCGCGTTTGGTATAAGCGGAGCTATACAGCATTTGGCAGGTATGGAAGAGTCTGAATTTATCGTTGCGGTAAACACCGATAAGTCTGCTCCTATTTTCAAGGTTGCTAATCTTGGAATAGTTTCGGATGCTGCGGCTGTTATGAAAAATTTGATAAAAATGCTTTAATTAGATACGCGCCACTCAAGTTTTGGGTGGTGCATATTATTTTATAATAAGGAGAATATACAATGAATAAAGTTTATTTGGTTAGTGCAAAGCGTAGCGCTATAGGAAGTATGCTCGGTTCGCTCAAAGATGTACCTGCTACTAAAATCGGTGCAGAGGTATTAAAAGCCGCTATTGCGGAAGCAAATGTAAAAGTAGAAAATATTGATGAAGTTATCGTTGGTAACGTTCTTCCTGCTGGAATCAAGCAGGGACCTGCTAGACAGGTTGCAATCGGTGCGGGGGTTCCCGTAAGCGTGCCTGCATATTCTATAAATATGGTTTGCGGTAGCGGAATGAAAGCCGTAATCAACGCCGTAACTTCCATCAAAGCAGGTAGTGCTAACGTTATTGCTGCCGGCGGTATCGAAGTAATGAGTGGTGCGCCTTATCTTATTCCTGGAAAGGTAAGAAGTGGAAATAAAATGGGCGACATGAAGGTGGTAGACCACATGATTCTCGATTCGCTTACCGATGCATTTGGTAATATGCATATGGGAATTACTGCAGAAAACGTTGCCGAAAGATACGGCATAACTCGCCAGATGCAAGATGAATTTGCAATAAATTCTCAGAAAAAAGCAATCAAGGCTCAAGACGAAGGAAAGTTTATAGATGAAATTGTTCCTTTGACTGTCAAGATCGGCAAAAAAGAAGAAATTTTTGCTGCTGACGAATACATTAACAGAAATACGACCTTAGAAAAGCTTTCCACTCTCCGTCCTGCATTCAAAGAGGGTGGTACCGTTACTGCTGGTAACGCGTCCGGAATCAACGACGGCGCAAGCTTCGTAATTCTTGCAAGTGAAAGCGCTGTAAAAGAATACAATCTTCCTGTTTTGGCAGAAGTTGTAGGCTTGGGACAGGGCGGTGTTGAGCCTGACGTAATGGGCTTGGGACCTGTTCCTGCAATCCGTAATGCACTCAAAAACGCAGAGCTCAAGCTTTCGGATATGGAAGTTCTTGAACTTAACGAGGCGTTTGCTGCACAGTCCTTGGGCGTAGTAAAGCTTCTCAGCGAGGAGCACGGTATGACTCAAGAAGAGATTATGGGTAGAACCAACGTAAACGGTGGAGCAATTGCATTGGGACATCCTGTAGGTGCAAGCGGTAACAGAATAATCGTAACTCTCGCGCACGAAATGAAGAGATCGGGCAAAAAATACGGCTTGGCATCTCTGTGTATCGGTGGCGGAATGGGTACCGCAGTAGTTCTCAAGAACGTAAAATAAAGTCTTGATTGACGGTATTATAGTAAAAATAGAAATTTAAATAAAAGCGGATTTGAAATTTTCAAGTCCGTTTTTTTGTGCAAGGTGGAAATTTGGGATGAAAAACCTCATTTTTCGGTGTAGGTACATAAGTATATTTGAAAAATTACAAAAAATAAGAGAGGTTTTACCCCCCCCGTGCAATAAAGTGTAAAAAAAGTTAAATTTTTAAAAACCCCTTGACAAATACAAAAAGTATGGTATAATTGTAATATAGGCTGTGAGTTGTGCGCAAAGAAAAGGAGAACAATATGAGAAAACGCAAAGGATTTACTTTAGTAGAATTGGTTGTTGTTATCGCGGTAATAGCAATTTTGGCAGCGGTACTGATACTGACTTTTTCTTCTGTAACCGAAAAGGCACAACACAGCGCGCTGATCAGCAACGGAAAAAATTCTTACAAAAATTTGCTTAATGAACTGGGTGAGCATATAGATTGCTTTTACCAAGAGGACGGCTACTATATCGTTTTTGGCGAAGGCGGAAAAGTTAACGAGTTGGGCAAGCATAACGGTACCCGTTTTAAAAAGGATGCCCAAGGGATCTACGTTTTGGTGGACGAAAACACAATTCGTTGTAACGACGTAGAGATACGTTCTATCCAAAGCATATTATACGAACTTACTGCTCACGTAAAGGCTGAGGAATGGAGCAAAAACAGCACGCACCATTGGCATGCTTGCAAAAATAAGAATTGTGACGAAAAATATGACGAGGCGGAGCATAGTTTTGACCAAGAGTTAGCGCAAGAAGCTTATTTGGTAAGCGAGGCAACTTGCACGCAAAAGGCAACCTACTATAAGTCCTGCGAGTGTGGAGAGAAAGGCATAGAAACCTTTGAACATGGGGATTATGCCGAGCATACTAAGGCAGCTGAGTGGAACAAAAACGACACGCACCATTGGTATGAATGTACTGCAGATGACTGTGATGCTAAAGTAGACGAGGCGGAGCATAATTTTGAAGACGCAATAAATTTTGATGGTATAGTATGTAACGTATGTGGCTATGAAAAATCTACAACCGAGGGCTTGGAATATGAATTAAACGCCGATTGTCAGTCCTATTACGTAAAAGGAATAGGCACTGCAACATCTACCGAAATAATTATACCGTCAGTTTACAATGGTATGCCCGTAACGAGTATGGGAAATAATGCGTTACGTAATTGTAGTGGTTTAACGAGTGTATATATACCAAATAGCATAACGTGTATAGGAGATAGTGCGTTCTATGGCTGCAGTAGTTTGACAAGTATAGAGATACCAAATAACGTAACAAGTATAGAAGAAGGGGCGTACTCTGGCTGCAGTAGCTTAACAAGTATAGAAATACCAAACAGTGTAACGAGTATAGGAAATTATGCGTACTCTGGCTGCAGTAGCTTAACAAGTATAGAAATACCAAACAGTGTAACCAGTATAGGATATGATGCGTTCTATTATTGCAGAAGTTTGAGAAGCATAAAGATACCAAATAGTGTTACTAGTATAGAAGATTCGGCGTTTCGTGAATGCATTAACCTAAAAAGTATAGAGATATCTGACAGCGTAACAAGTATAGGAAATAGTGCGTTCTATAACTGCAGTAGTTTGACAAGTATAG
>JAFQMX010000041.1 GCA_017396125.1 Clostridia bacterium | reverse complement strand
TCCTGATTCAAATATTTTCATATCATACTCGCCAGTAACGTTTTTATGCAAGTTATCTCCTATACGTTCGCTGTGTCCCATCTTACCCAAAATTCTTCCGTCTGGGCTAGTAATACCTTCTATTGCCATAACCGAACCGTTTGGATTGAATGGAGAAATCATTGTTGCATTGCCGTCAAGGTCTGCGTATTGAGTTGCTATTTGACCGTTTTCGATAATGCGTTTTAGATGCTCGGCGTTTGCCACAAACTTACCTTCGCCGTGAGATACCGCAACGTTATAAACTTCGCCAGGTTTTACTCCCGCAAGCCAAGGTGAAAGTGAGGTTGCTACTCTTACTCTTACGATTTGCGATACGTGACGCTTAATGTTGTTAAAGGTAAGAGTTGGACTATCGCTTGTCATAGGAGCAAGTTTTCCGTAAGGCAAAAGTCCCAACTTGATTAATGCTTGGAATCCATTACAAATACCTATAGCCAATCCATCTCTGTTATACAAAAGGTCATTTACTGCATCAGTAAGTTCTTGACCTAAAAACGTGTTTACTATAAACTTTCCGCTACCGTCTGGCTCATCACCACCGCTGAATCCACCAGGGAAAGCAATTATTTGGCTGTTTGCTATATGTTTTGCCATCTCTTTTACAGATTCTTTTAGTTCATCTTGATTGCGATTTTTAAGAACGAAAATTTCCGCTTCGGCACCAGCTTTTATAAACTTACGAGCTGTATCAAATTCGCAGTTTGTTCCTGGGAATACAGGGATAAACACTCTTGGTTTTGCGATTGATTTTCCTTTATAAACGATTGGTGATTTGTCGCAAGAAATATTTTTTGCTTCTCCGTCAGCTTTTGCTGTAAGTGGATAAACGTCTGCAAAAACGCCTTCAAATACTTGCTGTAATCTTTGATTGGTTATCTTTGCATCGCCAATTTCCAAACATCCGCTGTCAGTAACTTCACCCACTTCACTTACGTCAAAGCCACTGAATGCCTCTAGGTTTTGAGTCATAAACATTACGTCACCCAAACGTGGCTGGAACATATCTTCTGCTTGGCATAGTTTTAGTCCATAGCCGTTACCTAGAGCACTTTTAATAAGCGCAGATACTGCTCCACCTGTTTCGGTAACAGTAGCAAATTTTATGTTTTCGTTTTGAATTTCGTCAGCAAACTTAACAAGGAAGTTTTTAAGATTTTCTAAATCTGGCATACCTTCGCTGTCTCTATTTAGCTTAAATCTATAAATTTTTCCGTTGTTTTTGATTACGTTGTCTATTACCTTAGATGCCTTTGCTATACCCAAAGCAAAGCTGATTATTGTAGGCGGAACATCAATATCTTCAAAAGTTCCACTCATTGAGTCTTTACCGCCAATTGCAGGTTTTTGCAATACCGTCTGCGCGTTTAATGCACCAAGAAGTGCAGAGAAAGGCTTGCCCCACTTTTGTGCAGACTTACCTAACTTTTCAAAAAACTCTTGCATTGTTAGATAAATTGTGTCGTATTTAGCCCCAGTTATTACTGCTTTTATTACCGAAAGCGCTACCGAATAAACTCCACCTAGATATGGACATTTTTTTGTCAAATCTGGATAATATGCATATGATGCCACTGTTGCAGTATCTGTGCTTCCCATTACAGGAAGTTTTGCTGCCATCGCAAAAGATGGAGTGCTTTGAGTCTTTCCGCCAAACGGCATAAGCACCGACCCTGCTCCTATAGTTGAGTCAAAGTTTTCGGCCATACCTTTTTTAGATGCGGTATTATAATCACTCAAAAGCTTTTCGGTAAGAGCCACGATATCTTTTTTATTATATAATTCTTGATTTTCTTCGCTAAGTGCAAACGAATAATTTTCGTCATCAGCAATTTCTACAGTTGCCTTTTGTCTTACTCCGTTGGTATCAAGAAATTCTCTTTCTATATCCACAACGTTTGTTCCGTTATAATGCATTACCAATCTCTTGTCAGCGGTAACCTTTGCAACAACGGTTGCTTCCAGATTTTCTTGCGCACAGTATTGAGTAAGTTTATTTATGCTATTTGCATCAACAACTACTGCCATACGTTCTTGCGATTCTGAAATAGCAAGCTCGGTTGCGTCCAATCCTTCGTACTTTTTAGGCACTGCATTAAGGTTAATATTGAGTCCTTCGGCAAGCTCACCTATCGCTACACTAACACCGCCTGCACCAAAATCGTTACAACGTTTAATCAAAATCGTAACCTCTGGCTTGCGGAACAACCTTTGAATTTTACGCTCGGTAATAGGATTTCCCTTTTGAACCTCTGCACCGCAAACCTCAATTGACTCCTCGGTATGAGCTTTGCTCGAACCTGTTGCTCCACCGCAACCGTCTCTACCTGTTCTTCCACCGATAAGCACAACTACGTCACCAGGTGCTG
>JAFQMX010000040.1 GCA_017396125.1 Clostridia bacterium | reverse complement strand
GTTTTTTATCAAATCACCCGACAAAAGTATTCTTTCGCTTACCCCGAGAACGTCAGCAAGCGCGCTGATAGTGGACACGTCGGGAAATCCGTGCCCCGTTTCCCACTTCGAAACGGTTTTTGGAACAACTCCTACTCTATCCGCAACGTCTTTTTGTGTCATTCCTCTTGCTTTTCTCAAATCTCTAAGTAGACTTCCGTTTTTACGCAAATCCATAATCGCCTCCCGTCGCCATAAATTATAGCGCAATCAACGTTTTTACGCAATCCACTATCCGTTCACGTTTTGGCATGTAAATTTGCGTGAATTTTTGTGTGAAAAGCTTAGCGGACGAAGCGCTGTGCGTAACCGCATCTTTTGCACAGTTCCTCGGATGCTTTTCCGCACCTAAATCCCTCTACAATATCCGTCGCTCTTTTTGAATTCAAAATTTCCTTTATATCCTGTCTGAAAATATTTCCGAGGCTTATAGCGCCGTCGCTGTCCAGACAACACGGAACGACCGTTCCGTCCACGAGAACACCAAACTGGTCCTTTAGCCCGTAGCAATTAAATCTATTGCCCTTAATCTCGGCACTACCATCCGGCCACTCAAATCGCTCACCAAATTCGACGAAGATTTTGTCCCTAATCCTTATTCCACGGGAATTTTCCGCCCACTCGCCGGATATATTTTGCCGTAAAAAGCCCAACGTCAACTGATTTTTTCCGTCATCAAATCCCTCGTTCCAAAGACGAAAAACTACGATCGTGCCCAACTCCGACGCTTTTTTTGCAAAATCCGCCAAGCGACCAACGTACTCAAGGTGATCCTCGGTTTTGCCCTCTTCAAAGCTATGCAAAGATATATTCACCTTGTGCACGCCGGCATCCAAAATTTCGTCCTGACGCTCGCTCAAAAGCGTGCCGTTGGTGGTAATAATAGATTTGTATCCGCGCGCACCCGACATTTTAATAAAGTTAGGTAGCTGAGGGTGAACGAGTGGCTCACCCATCAAATGATAGTAAATATAATTGGTTTGCCCCGCCAATTTGCCGAGAATACACTCAAATTCTTGTATGCTCATTTGTCTGGGCGCACGGCTGTGGCCATGACAAAAAGAGCAATTCATATTGCAGATATTGGTGATTTCTACGTAAACCTTGTTATACATAAATTTTCCTAATATTTATTATCGGTTAAAATGCTTTCAACTGTAAAAGCAGTCCAAAACGAACTCGTTTCAGACTGCTTGCATTTTTAATTCTTATTCCCACTCGATGGTTGCTGGTGGCTTGGAGGTTATGTCGTAAACTACTCTGTTGATGTTCTTAACCTCGTTTACGATACGGGTGCTGACCTTTTCGAGAATGTCGAAAGGAATTCTTACCCAATCCGCCGTCATGCCGTCCACGCTATCAATAGCTCTCAAAGCAAGGGTGTGGTCGTACGTACGGAAATCTCCCATTACGCCTACGCTACGGGTATCGGTAAGTACGGTGAAGTACTGCCAAATCTTTTTGTCCCAGCCGGCCTTTGCGATTTCGTCACGGAAGATGAAATCCGCTTCACGCAAGGTGTTAAGCTTTTCTTCGGTGATGTCGCCTATAATACGGATAGCAAGGCCAGGACCTGGGAACGGCTGACGCATAACTACAGACTCAGGAAGTCCAAGCTCGAATCCGCACTTTCTTACCTCGTCCTTGAACAAATCACGAAGAGGCTCTACGATTTCTTTAAAATCAACTACGCTAGGAAGTCCATCTACGTTGTGGTGGCTCTTTATGGTAGCGCTACCCTTAAATCCACTTTCGATAACGTCGGCATAAATCGTTCCCTGAACGAGATAGTCAACTTTACCAATTTTCTTAGATTCTTCTTCGAACACGCGGATAAATTCTTCGCCCACGATCTTACGCTTCTTTTCCGGATCGGTTACGCCCTTGAGCTTGCCGAGGAAACGCTCGGATGCGTCAACTGCAACGAGATTCATCTTTTGCTCTACGCCGAACACTCTCTTGACCTCTTCCGCCTCGTCTTTACGGAGCAAACCGTGGTCAACGAAGATACAGATAAGGTTAGGACAAGCCTTGTGAATGAGCGCTGCGGCAACTGCGCTGTCTACTCCGCCGGAGAGAGCACAGAGAACTTTCTTGTCTCCGATCTTTTCCTTGAGAAGCTTAACCTGCTTGTCCACGAAGCTTTCCATAGTCCAGTTGCCTTCGGCGTTACATACGTTGTAAAGGAAGTTGCGAATAAGCTCCGTTCCCTTTTCAGTATGCAAAACCTCCGGATGATACTGAACTCCGTAAAGCTTCTTTTCCTTGTTTTCCATCGCCGCAACAGGACAGTTTGCTGTGCAAGCAACCGAAGCAAAGCCCTCTGGCATCTGCTCGATATAGTCGGTGTGACTCATCCAGCAAACACTACCCTTTTCGATTCCCTCAAAGAGTGCGCCCTCGGTACGCTCCAAAATCTGCTTGCCGTACTCGGTCTTGCCGGGAGCAACTCGTCCGCCCATAACGTGAGCCATAAGCTGAGAGCCGTAGCAAATACCAAGAACAGGAATTCCGAGCTCAAAAAGTTCTCTTTCTACGTAAGGTGCGTTTTCGAGATAAACGCTGTTAGGTCCACCGGTAAGAATTATACCGATAGGATCTTTTTCTTTTATCGTTTTGATAGGCGTGGTATACGGCAAAAGCTCACAGTAAACCTTGAGCTCTCGTACTCGTCTTGCAATAAGCTGATTATACTGACCGCCAAAGTCCAAAATAATAATCGATTGATTCATATTGTGCTCCATAAATATTATGTAACGCCCCTGCTTGCAGGGGGTGGAAAGTTATTATACTATAAACGTGACACATTTGGCAAGTGTTTGCGCGGAAATAGCAAAGATTGAACTGATTATTGGGCAGTTTTCACTATTTTTTAGTAAAATTTGCCGTTTTGCCCCGCTAGCCGTCGGTCACACAGCTTTTTAGAACAATCCCGTGATATTGCCGTCGTTGTCTATGTCCATATTCATAGCGGCAGGCGTCTTGGAAAGTCCCGGCATGAGCAACATATTGCCGGCAATCGCCACGATAAACCCTGCTCCGCTCCTTAGCTTGATATCGCTGATTTTTACGGTAAATCCGCTTGGTCTACCCAGCAAAGTTGGGTTGTCGGACAGCGAATACTGAGTTTTTGCTATGATAACGGGCAGTTTGTCCATGCCCATTTCTTTGATTTTTGCAATTTCCTTTTTTGCCTTGTCCGAAAGCTCGATTCCGTCGCCACCGTAAATTTTGGTTACGATAGAGTTTAACTTGTTTTCGATACTGTCCGAAAGGTCGTAAGCATAGGTAAGCTCGCTAGGCTTTTCGCAAAGCTCCAACGTCTTTTTGGCAAGCTCAAGTCCGCCCTCTCCGCCTTTTGCCCACACCTCGCAAGGCACTGCGTCTACACCCAAAGTATTACAGTACGATTCGATTACACCGATTTCCTCGTCGGTATCGCAGGTAAAGCGGTTGATGGCAACCACGCACGGAAGCCCGAATACCTTGGTAATATTCTCCACGTGCTTGCCAAGATTGCAAACGCCTCTTTTGAGAGTTTCGATATCGTGACCGATATTTGTTTTGTCCGCGCCACCGCCCAGCATGAGAGCGCGCACGGTAGCAACTATTACCACAGCCGACGGCTTGATAACTCCTGCACGACACTTAACGTCCAAAAATTTCTCTGCGCCAAGGTCCGCGCCAAATCCCGCTTCGGTAACGACATACTCGCTACGGCTCATAGCCGTGAGTGTCGCTCTAATGCTGTTGCAGCCGTGAGCGATATTAGCAAACGGCCCGCCGTGAATTATCGCAGGGTTGCCCGCCAAAGTCTGCACGAGATTAGGCTTTATTGCGTCCTTTAGTAGTAGCGCCATACTGCCCTCTGCCTTGAGCTGCTTTGCAAAAACAGGTTTGCCGTCCACGTCGTAAGCGATATGAATATTGCCAAGTCGGCATTTTAGGTCAGCCAAATCGCGGCTAAGACAAAGTATCGCCATAATCTCCGACGCAGCGGTAATATCAAATCCGTTGTCGGCAGGAATACCGTTTTTCTCTCCGCCAAGCCCCGTCCTTACGCAGCGCAAATTACGGTCGTTCATGTCCATACATCTGCGCCAAAGAATTCGCTCCGTATCTATGCGCAAATCGTTGCCCTGGAAAATATGATTGTCAATAAGCGCAGAAAGCAAGTTGTTTGCCGAAGTAATCGCGTGGATGTCCCCGGTGAAATGAAGATTAATATCCTCCATAGGCACAACCTGCGAATATCCGCCACCTGCAGCGCCACCCTTAATACCAAACACCGGGCCAAGCGACGGCTCGCGAAGAGCCAACATACATTTGTTACCCGTAAGGTTGATTGCATCCGCCAGTCCTATCGAAACGGTAGTTTTTCCCTCTCCCAGCGAGCTAGGATTGATTGCAGTGACCAAAATAAGCTTTGCACTAGGATAAAACTCGTTAACGTCTATTTTCGCTTTATACTTGCCGTAAAGCTCTATTTCATTTTCATTGAAGCCAGAATTTTTTGCAACTTCCGCTATAGGCTTGTAAGTAAAACTTCTAGCTATTTCTAAATCCGTCATATCTTCTCCACTTGTACGAATCGCACAAAATTTAATTTATTTTCAATATTGCGGTTTTTGCATTTTTAGCATCATTTCGCTAATTTTTTATCGTTTTTTTTGACGATTTTTCAAACAAAACCACATTTTAATTATACTAAAAATACGGTGTATAAGTCAATGATTTCAAGCAGGCAAACACCAAAAAGGACAAATAAAAAGAAAGGCAATTAAAATTACCTTTCTTGCGGTAAGCATATCGAGAACGAACGCTTTTAGTAGCAAAAACACGCACCTACAAATTGATCCGTTTGCTTCGGCAAACATACGGACAAGATTTGACGAATCAATATTCTACGCTACTAAGATACAACGCGTGAGCAGGCGCAACGGGAGTGCGCGCATTGTCCTTGGAAAGCAAAATTTCGCGCAAGCCGTCTGCATCCAGTTTACCTTCTCCCACTCTAATAAGCGTACCCGCAATCTTTCTCACCATGTTGTACAAAAAACCGTCTGCCACAACTTTGAGCACAAAAAAATCACCGCGTGCAGTAAGGCTCAGGTCAAAAATTTCTCGCACCGTAGTCTTGGTATCGCTACCAAGGCTTCTAAACGCCGAAAAATCATGCTTGCCTTTCAGCACGCCCACCGCCTCCGCCATTTTGCCGTAATCGAGGTCCGGCGCGTACAAAGCGCGCGAAACGTACAGCGCGTTGTCGCTGGTGGAAAACACGTACGCATAGGTTTTGGACTTTGCCGAAAATCTTGCGTGAAAGCTCTCGTCCACCTCGATTGCAGACAAGATCCTTATAGACTGCGGAAGATAAAAGTTTAGCCCGCTTTTTATCTTTTTTATCTCAAAATTACGAGTAAGGTCAAAGTGAGCGACCTGACAAAGCGCGTGCACACCGGTATCCGTCCTGCCACTTCCCGTAATAATCGGTTCTTCGCCCGTAAGGCTTTTTAGTGCACGCAAAAGCTCACCCTGAACGGTCCTTCGTTCGGGTTGAATTTGCCAACCACAAAATTCATCGCCTACGTAACTTATTTCTAACTTTACTCTCATACTTACAACTAAAATTATATCCATCTAGCGATCTATCCGCCATAGCAGTTTAAAAAACCACCACGTCGTAGTCGCAATTTTTTACCAACGTATGCGCATATTTGCGACACAACGACTGCCAAATTTTTAGTGACGGTATTTAGCGTCAAAGCTCTTACAAAATAAACGCCAAAATTTGACTAGCCACACCAAACCAATCGTAACGCAAAATCAATATCGAAAGGAACACCGCCACTACCACCAAAAAGCCGAAAATATCGGCAAAGCGGATTTTTAGCACCTTCATTCTCGTCCTGCCCTTCGCCCCTGCGTAGCATCTGCTGTCCATAGCAAGCGCAAGGTCCTCCGCCCTACGAAACGCCGAAATAAACAGCGGTACGAGTATCGGCAAAAGCGCCTTTGCTCGCTTGATCAAGTTACCGCTTTCGAAGTCGGCGCAACGAGCCTTTTGGGCGTTTTTGATTTTGTCCGTTTCTTCCATAAGCGACGGAATCATGCGGAGCGCAATACTCATTATCATAGCTAGCGTATGAACAGGGAATTTAATGAGCGTCAGAGGCTTTAGTAACCTTTCCAACGCGTCGGTAATTTCCACAGGCGTTGTTGTAAAAGTGAGCATAGACGGCCCTATTACGAGATAAATAAGCCTGAGCGCCATAGCCGTTGCCGTAACGATACTCTCCTGCGACAGCGACAAAAATTTCCATTTGAATATCAGATGCACGTCGTCGCCACCGCCGTAAAAGAACAGCGAAAGCACCGCCGTAAAGGTGATAAGATAGATTATTGCCTTTATGCTTTTCAGCACCTTGCCCAGAGGCACTCGGCTGAGCAATATCACGACGAGCAAAAACAGCGTTATGATAGCGTAGCCCGCGCCCGCAAGTAGCAAATATCCGTCAAAATTCCCCCCTCTCGAAAGATAGTTACTGAGAGTTGGAATAAAAAACAGCATTACGATATAAATCACCGTCGCCATAAGCTTGATTCTTGGGTCGAGTCTGTGAATAGGAGATTTTACGGGATAGTACTGTCCCATAGTAACGTCGCGCATTACTCCACCCCCTTTATTCTTGCGATTTCTTTCACAAGAACGTCTACGTCGGTGATTCCTTTGTCTATATCGTACCCACGCGCGTTGAGTTGCGTCGCCAAATAGGTGACGGTAGGAAGCTCCATATTAAGCGATTTTATCAGCTCGGTCTGGCGGAAAAGCTCGTCGGGACGGAATACGCCCTTTAGCTTTCCCTCCGACAAAACGGCGATTTTGTTGCAGTTTTCAGCAATTTCGTCCATATTATGCGAAATCATAATTATGGTAGGGCATTCCTTTTTTATACTGCGAATAAGCGAAAGAATTTCCCTTTTCCCCCTAGGGTCAAGCCCCGCAGTAGGCTCGTCAAGCACCAAAATCTTCGGTTTCATGGCAAGAACGCCCGCAAGTGCAACCCTGCGCATTTGTCCACCGCTGAGTTCAAAAGGCGAACGCTCGGCTATTTCATAATAATTAAGTCCAACCAGCTCTATCGCCTCTTTTACTCTAAATTCGATTTCGTCGTCGGCTAGTCCCAAATTTCTCGGGCCAAATCCCACGTCTTTTTTTACCGTTTCGTCAAAAAGCTGGTATTCCGGGTACTGAAAAACCATACCCACTCGGCTACGCAGGCTCTTGTAATCGTACTTTTTGGACAAATCAAACTCGTCCACGGTAAGCTTTCCGCTCATAAGCTTGGTGAGGCCGTTAAAATGGCTGATAAGCGTGGATTTTCCGCTACCAGTGTGGCCTATTATTCCAAAAAAGTCCCCGTCGTCTATAGTAAAAGTAATATCGTCCAGTGCTTTTCGCTCAAACGGCGTGCCCGGCGAATAAATATAAGTCAAATTTTGAAGAACTATCGGCATAATTCCTCCACAAGCGCGTCAGCGTCCTTTATGTCGCGACTGATTTCCATACCCATTTGGGCAAGCTTGTCGCGCACCTTCATTACTATAGGAATATCCAAGCCCGCGCGTTCTATTGCCTCGCGATGCTCAAAAATTTCTCTTCCGCCCTCCAAAAGTATCTTGCCTTTGTCGAGCACTACTATTCTGTCCGCAAGCAATGCTTCTTCCATAAAGTGCGTAATCATAATTACGGTCATCTTTTCTTTTTTATTGAGCGTTTCTACCACGCGCATAACCTCGTTTCTACCCACGGGGTCGAGCATAGAAGTGGATTCATCCAGCACCATAACTCTGGGCTTTAGCGCCAAAACGCCCGCGATTGCGACGCGTTGCTTTTGCCCACCGCTGAGTCTAAACGGAGTACCGCCCCTATAATCGTACATTCCTACGCTCTTAAGCGCCCAATCCACCCTTTGCCTGATATCATCGGGAAGCACGCCGATATTCTCCGGACCAAAAGCAATATCGTCCTCGATAATCGTCGCTACCATCTGGTTGTCGGGGTTTTGGAACACAACGCCCAAGGTTTTGCGGATGTCGAACAAATTTCTTTTGTCGGCGGTAAGCATGCCGTTTACCGAAACCGTACCCTGCTGCGGCAAAACCAGCCCGTTGAGAAGCTTGGCGATAGTGGACTTTCCGCTACCGTTGTGCCCGACGAGCGCGACGAATTCGCCCTCCTCGATATTGAGTGAAATATCGTTGACCGCGCGCACTTCCGAAGCCGTGCCTTCGTTATAGGAATATTTTGCATTTTTGATTTCGATAAAACTCATAGCCGAATTATAACACCTCGACGCAAAATTGTAAATAAAATCGCAACAACTTATGCAAATTTAGTGAATTTCGATAAAAAATTAGCAATCAGGCAAAAAATTTGTCAAAAAATTATTGCATTGATTATCAAAAAATGTTATAATTACTTGAAAGTATTGCTAAATTGTTTTTTTGCGAGGTAACTATGTCTAAAATTATTGCTATAGCCAACCAAAAAGGCGGTGTAGGAAAAACAACTACCTGCGTTAATCTTGCAAGCTTCGTTGCCACCATGGGTAAACGTGTTTTGGCAATAGATATCGACCCTCAGGGCAACTGCTCCAGCGGTCTCGGTATCGAAAAACGCAAGCTTAAATATTCGATCTATCATCTCTTTTCGGGTGAAGCCGAATATTCGGAGGTTATCAAGCATACTTCGGTAAAAAACCTTGATATTCTCCCCAGCAACATAGATCTTGCCGGCGCAGAAATCGAGCTGGTTAATGTTACCGACAGGGAAAAGGTGCTGAAAAAGAACCTTTTGCCGTTGCGCAATCTTTACGATTATATCTTTATTGACTGCCCGCCTTCGCTGGGACTGCTCACAGTCAACGCGCTTGCTGCGGCTGACTCGATATTGATTCCTATCCAAGGCGAGTTTTTTGCGCTCGAAGGTCTCAGCCAACTCATGAACACAATAAAGCTCACCAAAAAGCACGTCAATCCGTCGCTGGAAGTAGAAGGCGTTGTGCTGACTATGTACGACGGCAGAAGCAATCTCGTCAACAGCGTTGCCAGCGAAATCATCCGATACTTTGGTAAAAAGGTATTCTCCGTGCGTATTCCTCGCAACGTCAAGCTCGGTGAAGCTCCTAGTTACGGCATGCCTATTATGCAGTTCGAGCCACGCTCCAGCGGTTCGATTGCTTACCGTGCTCTTGCCGAGGAATTCCTCGTTCGCAACAACGACAATTTCGAAAAGATTACTAACCTCAGTTCGCTGAGAGTAAAAATAAAATAAAAAAAGGATTTTTTATGGACGGACACCCGGCTCTAATCAGAAAACAAATTACAAAAATGAAGCCGAAGCTTTTTTCGGCACAACGAATTACCACTTCTTTGCCTATTTCGTTGCACAATCCTTGCCCTCACTATGAATTTGCCTACGTCGTGCGCGGAAGCGGAAAGCTCATTACCGAAAACTCCATGTATGACTTTGCGGAAAACGACCTCTTTATCGTAGACAAGAACACCAAAAGAGGCTTGTTTTTTGATGCTGACGGCGAAATTTTCTCCATCTGTATTGCCTTCAAGACCGAAAAGCCTATTGTCGAAAACGAGATTACTACTTTGCCGGGGGATAGGTACTTTACTTCGCTAAAACTTTTGTTCGAAGCTGCGATATCAGAGTCCACCTGCCGTGGCTTTGTAGCCAAGTATCTTATGGAAAACCTGCTCAAATGCATTTTGCTGGGCGTATTCCGCTCCTCTGTTCCAGAGGCTACTTTCTCCAACAAAAACCGTGTTTTCCTTACCGCAAAGAATTATTTTGACGAGCACTATCTCCATCTCGAGAATATCGACACGGTGTGCAAAAATCTCAAAGTCAACAAGTTTTTCATCACTCATCTGTTCAAAGAAAATCTTGGCATGCCACCTGTAAAATATTTGATCGAAAAGCGCATGACTCTCGCCAAGAAGTTCTTGAAAGAAACCACCCTTAGCATCAGTGCTGTTGCAGCTGAGTGCGGATATTCGGACGTTGCGTATTTTTGCAGAATATTCAAAAAAACAGTGGGCGTAACTCCTCTGAAATTCCGTCGCGAAAGACGCCAACGCCAGCAACAATCCACACCACAACAATCTGCAACTGAATAAAGACTATAAATTAAACAGCGTACCTCCAAATACGGTACGCTGTTTTTGAATGTAAAAATTAAATTTCATCTATACAAAAAAGTTATTTATTCTCAACAGTTTGATAGGAATCAATTTCAATTTTCATGCCGATACGAACGTGCTTTTCTTTATACATATCACTGATTTTGTGACGAATTTCGATATGCGTATACACTATTTCTTGACCAAATCAAGCACTTAAAAAATTTGGCCATCAATTAAATCGGTTCTTGTTTTTGTTGAGAATAAAAACAAGCTTGCTCATATCCTCGGGCAACACCTTGTAGGGTGGCGTAGTTCCGCGCATGGTAGAAAAAGATTCTCGGCTCAACGTAAAAATCACTCTACTGCTCTTTTCGTTGACTACGTAATCATAAATTTCGTTCCACTCCACGAATCCGCTACCAAGATACAGACCCTTGTCCACCACCGCGCTTTTTGCAAACGCAAGTACGGAAAAGTAAGTGGACGCCACGAGTAAAAAAACCTCAACGAAAATCGAAACGATTATAAATTCTCCCCTACTGAAACCCAAATTCTTGGCAAAGAATCTATACTCGGGAGAGGCTCTGTCCAGCGTTTGCCCGATAAGGTAAAGAACAAGCGCAAACGTGATTACCATAAAAACGATATAATGGAGCTTGAAACTCTTGAGCTGAAGCAGTTGTATGGATTTGTACAGCTGTTTTTGTTCATGCAGTCTTGCGATTATCGCAAAAGCAAGCGAGACGGTAGCAAAAACGCTAACGCCTATGCTCACTCCCATTACGATTAGCTTGAGAAGCTCTTCCATTACTTAAAGTACTTAACTCCGGATTCAAAGATTTTCATGTCGTAGTCACCGCAAACGTTCTTGTGCAAATTGTCACCGATACGTTCGCTGTGTCCCATCTTGCCGAGAATTCTGCCGTCAGGACTGGTAATACCCTCGATTGCCATTACAGAGCCGTTAGGGTTGAACGGCGAAACCATAGTTGCGTTGCCGTCCATATCCGCGTACTGGGTAGCGACCTGACCGTTTGCGATAATGCGCTCGAGATGCTGTGCGTTTGCCACAAATTTGCCTTCGCCGTGCGAAACCGCTACGTTGTACACCTCGCCAACCTTTACTCCTGCAAACCAAGGAGAAAGTGAAGACGCTACTCTCACTCTTACGATCTGCGAAACGTGACGCTTGATGTTGTTGAAAGTAAGCGTTGGGCTGTCCCCGTTCATAGGCTCGATCTTGCCGTATGGCAAAAGTCCGAGCTTGATGAGTGCCTGGAAGCCGTTGCAAATACCGATTGCAAGTCCGTCGCGGTTATAAAGAAGGTCGTCCACCGCCTCTTTAAGCAATTCGTTGCGGAAAGTGTTTACGATAAACTTACCGCTGCCGTCCGGCTCGTCGCCACCGCTGAATCCACCAGGGAACGCTATCATCTGGCTAGTTTTTATGCGCTTAGCCATTTCTTCAATGGACTGCTTGAGTTCTTCTTGATTGCGGTTTTTGATTACAAATATTTCAGCCTCAGCTCCCGCTTTTATGAACCTTCTTGCAGTATCAAATTCGCAGTTGGTGCCAGGGAATACAGGAATAAATACCTTAGGTTTAACAAGGCTTGCGCCCTTGTAGACAATAGTAGGCTTGTCGAGGTTGAGGTTTTTAACTTCTCCGATAGCAGCAGCCGAGGTTGGATATACGTTTTCGAACACACCCTCAAACGCATCACAAAGAATTTTCATATCTACTCTCTGTCCGCCCATAACGAATTGCTGGCTTTCGGTCGCCTCACCGATTACTTCTACGAACCCTTCCAGCGATCCCGCCTCGCCCATAAATATCACGTCGCCAAGACGTGGTGCAAACATATCCTCGTTTGCTACGAGATCAAGTCCATATCCGTTACCCACAGCACTCTTTACGAGAGCGGAAACAGCACCGCCCGTTTCGGTAACTGTAGCGAATTTTATATTACCTTTTTCTATTTCTTCAGCAAACTTTTTGAGGAAAACTTTGAGGTTTTCGAGATCAGGCATACCCTCGGCGTCTCTAACCAATTTATAGCGATAAATTTTGCCTGTAGACTTAATTACGTTATCGATAACCTTGGACGCTTTTGCTATGCCAAGTGCAAAGCTGATTATGGTAGGTGGTACGTCAATATTTTCAAACGTTCCGCTCATAGAGTCCTTGCCACCGATTGCAGCTTTTTCCAGTACCGTTTGCGCCTTGAGCGCACCGAGAAGTGCCGAGAAAGGCTTACCCCATTTTTCAGGATTTTTGCCAAGCTTTTCGAAAAACTCCTGCATAGTAAGGTAAATAGTTTCGTAACTTGCGCCGGTAATTACCGCCTTAATTACCGAAAGCGCAACCGAATAAACTCCACCAAGATATGGACAAGCCTTGGTCAAATGCGGATAGTACGCATAAGACGCAACCGTTGCCGTATCAGTATTTCCCATAACCGGAAGCTTTGCCGCCATAGCAAAGGACGGAGTCTTTTGGGTTTTTCCGCCAAACGGCATAAGCACCGAGCCTGCTCCGATAGTGGAGTCAAAGTTCTCCGCCATACCCTTTTTGGATGCAGTGTTATAATCTGTAAGAAGCTGTGTCGCAAGCTCTTCATACTTATTTTCTTTATACAAATTCTTTTTGTCAGCGTCAAGCTCAAAGGAATAATTGACGCTGTCGTCAATCTTAACGGTGGATTTTTGTCTTACACCGTTGGTGTCGAGGAATTCTCTTGCGATATCAACGACGCTAACTCCGTTGTAGCGCATAACGAGTCTTTCTTCTTTGGTAACTCTTGCAACAACGGTGGATTCGAGGTTTTCTATCGCACACAGCTGTGCAATCTTGTCCACGTCCTTTTGCGCAACGACTACCGCCATACGCTCTTGAGATTCGGAAATCGCAAGCTCGGTTGCATTGAGTCCCTCGTATTTTTTAGGAACTGCGTTGAGGTCGATATCAAGTCCTGCGGCAAGCTCGCCGATAGCAACGCTCACTCCGCCCGCGCCAAAGTCGTTACAACGCTTAATGAGCACGGTAACCTCAGGATTACGGAACAATCTCTGGATTTTGCGCTCGGTAATAGCGTTACCCTTTTGAACCTCCGCTCCGCAAACCTCAATCGAAGCCTCGGTGTGCGCCTTGCTCGAGCCCGTTGCGCCACCGCAACCGTCTCTGCCCGTTCTTCCGCCGATAAGCACTACCACGTCGCCGGGCTGCGGTCTTTCTCTAACCACACCGCTAGCCTTGGCAGCACCCACCACGAAGCCTGCCTCCAATCTCTTGGCTACGTAGCCCTCGTGATAAACCTCGTCCACGAGTCCCGTCGCAAGTCCGATTTGGTTACCGTATGACGAGAAGCCCGACGTAGCGGTTTTAGAAATAACTCTTTGCGCAAGCTTACCTTTTATCGTATCCGAAAGTGGTGCTTTGATATCGGAAGCTCCGCTAACTCTCATAGCGTGATAAACGTAAACTCTTCCGCTGAGTGGGTCGCGTATTGCTCCGCCAAGACAGGTAGCAGCGCCACCAAACGGCTCGATTTCGGTAGGGTGGTTGTGGGTTTCATTTTTGAACATAACCAGCCACTCTTCCTCTTTGCCGTCTACGTCAGCAGTAATTTTGATGGAACAAGCGTTAATTTCTTCGGACTCATCCACCATATTTGCGATACCCATCTTTTTGAGCCTCTTTGCTCCAATGGTCGCAACGTCCATAAGACAAGGATATTTGTCCTTTCTGTCCTTGTACAAATCCTTGAAAATTTCGTTATAAAGCGCGTAACCGTCCTTAATTTTGTTGCCGTCGCCCGTAATTTCCACGTTTTCGATTTCGGTAAAGAAGGTTGTGTGACGACAGTGGTCGGACCAGTAGGTATCGATAACCTTGAGCTCGGTAATAAAAGGATCGCGGTTTACGCTCTTAAAGTAATCTCTTACGAATTTTAGATCCGCAAGGCTCATAGCGTAGCCGTTGCTCTTGTGATAATCGGCAAGCTCGTCCTCCGTCATAGCGGTAATCTTAATTACCTCAGGAAGCGACGGAACGTCCACAATTTCCGCAAAATCCAGCGGGCTATCCGCCTTGCATTCTCTGCACTCAACGGGATTTATGAGGAATTTCTTTATTTTTTCCATCTCGCCGTCCTTGAGCGAACCGAAAAGATAAAAGGTCGCGCATTTGATTTGCGGTTTGTTTTTTAGCGTAAGCATTTGCACGCACTGTGCCGCCGAATCCGCGCGCTGATCGTATTGTCCCGGCAAAAGCTCTATGCCCAGGCTCTCGCCTGCAGGAAGATTATCGTAATGCACGGTGTCCACCGGAGGCTCGCTGAATACCGACGCAACGGCTTTTTCCAAGTCTTCTTCGTCAATGCCATTGGTGTCGTAGCGTATAAACAATCTAACATCGGTATCTATACCGAGCACGCTGAACAAATCTGCGCGTACCTTGCGCGCCTCAGCGTCGAATCCCGGTCTTTTTTCTACGTAAATTCGTCTCATAATTCCTCCTATTTGCAAATATCACTGCGGTAAAACATTTTATCAAAGGTGATTTTCTTTATTTCGGAATAAACTTCCTTTTCTGCCGACGCCAAGTCTTTTTCCGTAACGGTAACGCCCATTACTCTTCCGCCGTTCGTCACCAAAACTCCGTCCTTGTAGGCAGTTCCCGAGTGGAAAACTATTGTGCCGTCGTTGAGATTTTTGATCTCGATTGGCTTGCCCTTTTCGTAAGCAAGCGGATAACCACCGCTAGCTACGATTACGCAGGCGGTGTATCCATCCGCCCACTTAACTTCAACCTCACCAAGTCGCTGATCGATAATAGCGTCAAAAATTTCCACAAGCGGAGTTTCGAGTCTAGGCAGTATCGCCTGAGTTTCGGGATCGCCGAATCGTGCGTTGTATTCAAGCACTCTGATATCGTCGCCGTCCACCATAAGCCCGAAATACAACACGCCCTTAAAGGTTCTGCCCTCGCTGTTCATAGCCTGCACGGTAGGCAAGAAAATTTCTTTCATCGCCTTTTGCATAAGTCTATCGTCAAATCTAGGCGACGGAGAATAAACTCCCATTCCGCCGGTATTTAGTCCCTCGTCCCCGTCAAGAGCGCGCTTGTGGTCGTGAGCAGGTGGCATAGGTCTAACAGTTTTGCCGTCGGTAAACGCCATTACCGAAACCTCATAGCCCTGCAAAAACTCCTCGATAACAACCTTGCTGCCAGCCTTGCCAAAAGCACCTTCTTCCATAATGCTCTTTACTGCGGCAATGGAATCGTCGCGATTGTTACAAATTATTACGCCCTTGCCGAGAGCAAGTCCGTCCGCCTTTACTACTAGCTTTCCGTCCTTGCCCGAAACGTACTCCAAAGCGGATGCCGAGTCGGTAAAGATTTTGTAATCAGCGGTAGGAATACCGTATTTTTGCATAAGGTCCTTTGCAAAAGCCTTGCTACCCTCTATTTCGGCAGCCTTTTTGTCGGGACCAAACGCTCTTATACCTCTTTTGTTAAGCTCGTCCACCATACCCATCGCTAGCGGATCGTCAGGCGCAACCATTACCATATACGGCTGATTTTCCACAGCCCAAGCGGTTATGCCCTCGATATCGGTGGCCTTATACGGCAAGCAAGTAGCAATTTGCGAAATGCCTGCATTGCCGGGAGCGGCGAAAAGTTCCACTCCGTCGCCGGCTAATTTAGTGGCAATAGCGTGTTCTCTTCCGCCACCACCCACTACGAGAATCTTTTTCATTTTGTACTCCGTTTTGTCGTTAACTACTAAATTTATTCGTATCATCCGTAGTTTTTTTAGCAAAACTTCGGATTTTAATGTATTCAAATTGCAAACTGCCCTTCCTCGCCGTTTTTGCCAAACGGGAAAACAAGCAGAAATTTATTTTAGTGTTTGAAATGTCTTTCGCCCGTGAACACCATCGGCAAGCCGTGCTTGTTGCAAAGCTCTATGCTGTCGTTGTCACGAATCGATCCGCCCGGCTGAATAATTGCCGAGATACCCGCTTCTGCAGCAGCTTCCGCGCAGTCGTTGAACGGGAAGAAAGCGTCAGATGCAAGAACTGCTCCCTTTGCTCTGTCACCCGCGTGCTCAATTGCCTGCTTAGCCGCCCAAATACGGTTGGTCTGTCCTGCGCCGATACCTACCGTTTGCTTGCCTTTTGCAAGAACGATTGCGTTGGATTTAACGTGCTTAACTACCTTGTAAGCAAACTCCATTGCGTCAAGAGCTTCCGCCGACGGCTGAGCCTCAGTCACGGTTTTGAGATTGTTTTTATCGTAAAGCCCAAGGTCGATATCCTGCACCAAAAGTCCGCCGGGCACACGCTTATAATCCTTTGCGGTAGCAGATTTTTCCATAATTTCTGGCATTCTCATAACGCGGAGATTAGGCTTTTTCTTAAACACCTCGAGCGCACCCTCTGTAAAATCAGGAGCAGCAACGATTTCGAGGAAGATTTCCACCATCTTGCTGGCGGTTTGCTCGTCGCAGGTACGGTTGAGCGCAACGATTCCTCCGAAAATGCTAACCGGATCGCACTCGTAAGCCTTGGCATACGCGTCAAAAATATCCTCTCCGCAAGCCACTCCGCACGGATTAGCGTGCTTAACTGCAACGGCGCACGGCTCGGTGAATTCACGAAGCAAGCCGATTGCTCCCGAAAGGTCGTTGATGTTATTAAACGAAAGCTCCTTGCCCTGCAACTGCTCCGCTCCGCCGAGTCCGCCCTTAACAGGCATATAATCGGTGTAGAACGCTGCGGTTTGATTTGGGTTTTCGCCGTAGCGCAAGTCCATCTTTTTCTCGAAAGGCAAGCTCAAAAGCTGTGGCTGATTGATGCCGAGCTGGGACGCAAGGTACGCGGAAATCATAGAATCGTACACTGCGGTATGCGCGTAAACCTTGTACATAAGCGTCATACGGAATCTCTCGTCCATAGTATCGTTGTTAATTCTCTCGATAACCTCGCCATAGTCCGCCGGATCTACCACCACGGTAACGAAGCGATAATTTTTTGCTGCCGAACGGAGCATGGTAGGTCCGCCGATATCGATATTCTCTACCGCCTCGGCAAAGTCGCAGCCCTTGAGCACGGTTTGCTTGAACGGATAGAGGTTAACTACCACTACGTCTATGGAGTTAATGCCCAGCTCTTCCACCGCCTGCACGTGCGAAGGAAGATCTCTGCGGTACAAAAGTCCTGCGTGAACTGCTGGATGAAGAGTCTTTACTCTGCCATCAAGGCACTCCGGAAATCCCGTAACGTCACTAATTTGAAGAACCTTAAGTCCCTCTTTTTTCAAAATTTCCGCCGTTCCACCGGTAGAAATAATTTCGTAACCCGCCTTGTCGAGGGCTTTTGCAAAGTCCACGATGCCTGCCTTGTCGCTAACGCTGAGGAGCGCTCTCTTTTTCATCTTCTTTTCCTCCTGTAGTAATGGTAAATTTTTCTTGCGCCGGTCTTGCCGTTGCAAAGCTGTCTTATCGTCTTGACGAACAGCTTATGTTCTGCCTTCAAAACTCGCTTTTGGAGAATCTCCGGCGTATCGTTTTTCTTGACCTCCACCTTTTGCTGATTGATGATAGGTCCGGTATCCGTGCCCTCGTCCACGAAATGAACGGTTGGCCCGGATTTTTTGTCCCCTGCCTCGATAACGGCGCGGTGAACGTTTAGTCCAAAGTAATTTTTTCCGCCGTGCTTTGGAAGTAACGCCGGGTGAATATTGATTATTCTCATCGGGTATGCGTCGAGGAGCGGCTTGGTGATTATGCCCAGATACCCTGCGAGAATTACGAAATCGGGCTGGTAGCGGCTGATAACCTTGACCATTTCGGTATCACGCGCATCGCCGTATTCTTTTTTTGAAAAAACGTAGGTGTCGATGCCGTGGTTCTTAGCAGTAATCAGCCCCTTTGCCTCGGCGTTGGACGAAATTACCGCAACCACTTTACCGTTGATGCGGTTATTAGTGCACGCGGTAAGAATAGACGTCATATTAGACCCCGTACCGCTGATGAGCACCACCAATTTTTTTGGCGGTGTTTTGTAACCCTTTCCGTATTTTTTAGCTTTCATAAATCCAAAGTAAACGAATATTTTGCGCGCAGTAAAAGTTTTTTGTAACGAAATTCAACTACCGTAGTCGAATTTTTTGCACGCAACCAAAAAGCAAAAACTTTTTGCCGATAATTTTACGGCAAAAAGTCCGTTTTGCATTAACCGATAATTTTTACGCCTTCGCCCTTGACAGTCTTTCCGATAACGTAAGCCTTTTCGCCACACTCCTCGAGAGTCTTGAGCGCAAGCTCGACGTCGCTTTTTGCAACGCAAATAACCATACCGATACCCATGTTAAAGGTGTTGTAGATTTTCTCGTTGTCAAGACCGGAAAGTTCCTTCAAAAGCTTGAAGATTGGAGGCAATTCATAAGAATTGATATCCACTTCCGCGCCGATAGAAACAGGGAAAATACGAGGAATATTCTCGATAAATCCACCGCCAGTGATGTGCGCAATACCCTTTACGCTCACCTTTTCGATAAGCTTGAGCACGGTCTTTACGTAAATTCTAGTTGGGGTAAGCACGGTTTCGAGAGTGGACGCGCCCAGCTTTTCGTCAAATCTGGCGAGATCTTCCTTGGTTTCACCGAGAAGCTTTCTTACCAAGCTGAATCCGTTGCTGTGGATTCCCGAGCTTGCAAGTCCTATCAAGACGTCGCCTGCTCCGATATCCGAGCCGTTGATGATTTTTCTGCGATCAACCATACCAACCGAGAAACCGGCAAGGTCGTATTCGCCCTCGGCATAGAATCCAGGCATCTCGGCAGTTTCGCCACCAATAAGCGCACAGCCTGCCTGGCGGCAACCCTCACACACGCCAGCAACTACGTCCGCAGCAACCTCAGGCTTTAGCTTGCCCACTGCGAAGTAGTCCAAAAAGAACAAAGGCTTTGCGCCCTGACAAGCAACGTCGTTAACGCACATAGCCACGCAATCGATACCGATGGTGTCGTGCTTGTCCGCGATAAACGCATATCTAAGCTTGGTACCTACGCCGTCGGTTCCCGCAACGAGAACAGGGTTTTTAACACCTGCGTTTTCGATAGAATAAAATCCGCCGAAGCTTCCCAAATCACCCAAAACGTTGGCGTCGAAGGTGGTTTTGGTATGCTTTTTCATAAGCTCCACCGCCTTGTAGCCCGCGGTTACGTCAACGCCTGCGTCCTTATACGATATAGACATATTTCCTCCAAAAGTAAAATAATTTTTTGTAATGAATTTTATTTTCAGTCAGGCAAAATTGCTCTGCCTTCCCTTGAATTTTCAATTTGTACGTTTGCTGAATTTTTGGCAAACGTTATTTTTATTTGATTTCGTCCATCATGCCCTGCAATTCCGCGTCGTCACGCGCAATCTTTTGCGCAATCTCGGTCTTGAAATTTTTGAGCGCAACCTTGAGCTCAGGGTGCGCAAGCGCAAGCATTTGCACCGCCAAAATCGCCGCATTTTTGCCAGCGTCTACTCCCACGCATGCAACAGGTACGTCAGGCGGCATCTGCACCATGCTCAAAAGGCTGTCCAGTCCACCCATAAACTTGGTGGAAACGGGTAACGCTATTACGGGAAGCGTGGTGTATCCTGCCATAACGCCCGCAAGATGAGCCGCCTTGCCTGCAACACCGATAAGAACCTCGATACCGTCGCTCTCCGCGTTCTTCACATACTCGTGCGCTGCGTCTGGAGTGCGGTGCGCGCTGATAACCCTCGCATCTACCTCAACGCCAAACTTTTTGAGCGTAACGATACAAGGCTTAACTACCTCCAAATCCGATTTTGAACCCATCAAAATTCCGACTTTCATAAGTTTCTCCCACTTAACTTACTTGCCTCCGACCGGCTTTTTATCCGTAGCAAAGGGCAAATAATTTATTAACCAATTTATTATACCATTTTACTTGCACGCAGTCAAGGCAAAGGTGGCTGACAACACAAAAAAGCGCACGCATTTTTTATCAGCGCACGCTTATTTCAGTGTAAAAACAACTTTTTTGGATTAAACTTTTTATTCGTCCGTAGCAACTTGCGTTTGAGCGCCTTCCGCGGGCAAATTCTCTACTGTTTTTTCACTCTCACCCAAAGGTGAGGTCAATACTCCCACCGACACCAAGCATCCGCAAATCGCGTCGCAAATTCTCGTCAGCTCTTGCTCAAGCTCCAGCCCCAACGCGCGCAAAATCAGTATCAGCGCGGCCACGAGCATCATCCAAAAGCTCTTGGTTTTTGCCTTATTCCTCAAATTTTTCATATCAAAATCTCCCGTTCGTTTATCGTCTTTTTTTACTTAATTTTTTCTGCCGAATCGCCACGAATTTTTTTAGCGCGCAATTTTTTCGACATCACTACGATTTTCCGTCTTTTGTTCTGCAATTTTTTCGCGGTAAACCACAGCTGTAAATTCAACTACTCAGCCTCTTACGAGACGCTGCAGCTTTTTATAAAAATACAGCGCGTGCTCCACCTCAAACCTGTGCGCGTCTAAAACAAGGTACGACGGCTCAACTCCAAATGAATGTCGGCGCAGGCCTGCTCGATTTTGTCCACCGTTTTCAGCCTCTCGGTCAGCTCGCCCACCAGCGAGCAGTACCTCTTTTCGCGTTCTCTCGCGTCCTTTAGCTGATAAAAAAACAGGGCGCAAAACAGCGCTGCTATCAGTCCGTCTCCGCAGGCGATTTTGAAAATTTCCTGCCACATTTTGCCTCCTTCGTCCCCGTAAAATGCGGGAACTTTTTTTGTTTATGTCAATTATTTTGGGGAGCGTAGTGGAAAAAACTTGACATCGCCATGTTTGTCTCTTTATTTTATTACCAAACTCCAACATCCATTATCACGTTTTCGGGCAAGTCGCAAATCTGCTTTTTCATCTTTTCCGTTCTCCTCTCTCCCCAATTTTCGCCCGCCTCGACCAAGCAATTTATTTTGTTAATTACACCACGGAGTAGCATACCGTAAACGGATGCACGAGCGCCTCCAGCCCCGACGCAAAAATCGAAAACGATATCCTTTTGCCACGCAAATTCATGCGTATTTCGGTAGTGTTTTGGTCCGCAACAAATTCGTGTTTTACTCCGTCGACGCTGACGGTAAAGGTTATCGGGCACTCCACGCTTAACCACACCGAGCGTATGCACTTTAGCCGCGAAGTTCCGAAATCCATCGTGGGCGAAACCCACCTTTTCGGAATCGGGTTGCCGTAATAGCTTCCGTTTTTTACAACCTCACCCAGCATGGAATTAGTGTAGCAAAACAGCCTGTCGCCTATGCAAAACAGCCTGCCCACACCGATATTCTTGGTAAGGGTGGCGTGCTCAAAATCGTAGCACACCAGCACCGTGCCCTCCGTGGTTTTTGCCGACAAAAAGTATTTTCCGTCGTGGTAAGCGGCTGATGCACCCTGTGACGAGTCGATAAGCGGAAAAATCTCCTTCATAACGGGCTTAAGCGCACTTCCACCAAAGCTGTAAAATCCGCTGTCCGTCATAAAAATCATAGTGTTTCCGCAAACGCAAGCCGTGTCGGCGTAAATTTTCCCGCCCTCAAGATAAAGCTTATTAACGCCGTAGCCGTAGCTTTCGCTTTTGGTTATGCGGTATACCGCGTAGTCCATAAACATATACAGTCCGTCCCTAAACGCAATAATTTTGTTTATTGCGCCCTGCTCGCCCGACATATCCAAGCCTTCTTCCGTAAAGTTCACGGGGTTGTACGGCGAACTGTAAAAAAGTCTTTCGTCACCCTTGACGGCAACGAAAATTCTGGAATCGAACGCCTCCACAGAGACGATCGGTTCCGTCAACGTCGAAGCGTGAGCCTTTTCTCCGTCCCACCAATAGACCGTGCCATTTTCTGAATAAATAACTATCGTGTCCTTTCCCTTGGCCTTGAGATTGACGCCATAGGTCTGTCCCGAAACGCTTATTCCGCCGAGAATTTGCGTGTTTCCGTCCGCATCCGTGTACTTTACTACGCCATCTTTTGCCCACATAACCGTATCGTCCTTTCGGTACATCCAAACGCCCTTGCTTCCGCTCTCCACTAAATCGCCAGCCACTATTCCGTAGCCCGTCCTAAGCGAGCCGTCCGCATAATCAAATCCGCTCAAATCCACCGCCGCATCGTCCTGTCGATACTCGCTCCTACCGTAATCCACGCCTTTTGTAAAATCGGGCTTAAAGTATAGCTTTTTTCTTCCAGAGTATTTCATTTTTCCTCCTTACGACAGCCAAGCTCGCTCTTTTATGCAACCCGGCCTTGCGTGATAAGCCACGGTGTTTTTTAGCGACGCGCGGAATTTTTGGTCAAAGGCCGAAGCTTCCTCCGCCATGCCCATAGCCAAAAAGTATTCGCTTGCAATCCCGTACGCTATGCACTCCTCGCTAATCAGCCTGCCAAATGGAATATCTTGCTCCTCTTCCGCCTCTGGCAGATAACAGTAGGTTATTTCGTATTCGCCGCCGTCCAGTGCAAGTCCGTCTGCGGTCCTTTGCGGATAAATTTTTCGTTTGCCGTGCTTTACACAAAGCACCTCGTAAAGTCGCGGATTTATGGTAAGGTACGGCAAAATTCCGCCCTCAAACTCAAATTTTTCCGTCTTGCTGAGTTTCACGAAGCCTATGGCAATTTCGTTTAGCACGCCCTGCAAAAACACCTTTAACTTTTGCGCGGTATCCGTTGCTTGCTCGGACGGCGAAGCTGAAAGATATGATTTTTTAATATCGTCCAGGCCTGCGTAAGTCATGGCGGTCGCTATGCAATTTTTCCCTGTCATAAAACCTCCTCAACAGCCTTTTGGGCTTGTTTAATTACCTGATTTCTTATTTCTTTTTCCTTTTTAGCGTTTTCACGCTCGATCTCCTTTTGCAACTCGTCCATACGTTCAAGTCGCGTTTTTCGCACCAGCCTTACCGTTCTCTCGTCCAATGTGTCATACGGAACGGTAAGACAATAGGTGTGCTTTTGTCCGCTGTGATGCACCTCGAAGCGCTTTTTCCTAAAATTATAGACCGCGAAATACCCGCGGTCTATTTCTTTTAGTCTTTTGTCAATGTCAAAGAGATCGTTTTTTATTATGACGCATCCCACCATAATTAGGCTCTCATGATGTTAATGAGTCTGCCCTGGCCGTTAGGCTTGTCGCAAATAAGGTCACAGTACTTGACAAGAGTTGCGGTATAGGTTGGCTTGCCCTGAGTCTGACGTAAAATCTTTCCGTTTTCGGACTCAAGGAATCTCCAATCACAAAGCTGGTGCAAGTGGAAGCAAGAAGTATCCAACAAATACATAGTTCCTTCGCCCACGAATCTGTCGTATACGAGTGGAATTCCGTTGAAGGACATGGTTTTGAATCCGCCGTTGATTTCGGTCATTTCGATATTGCGCTTGTACTGCGCCATGTATTCCTGATAAGCATACTTAACGTCAGCCGAGCAAGAAATAAAGTCTACGGTAGAGCCTGCGGTGATTTCGAGATGGTCAATCGCCTCCTGAATCATAGTTTCGTCCAACACGTCCGCAACGTTTTTGTTGTACGGAGTAAGCCACTTGTACTGGTCACGGCTTAGTCCGTAAAGGTCGCCGCTACCAAAAATAGCGCCGAGACCGGTAATTTCCTTGCCCTTGCTACCCTGAACGTAAATTCCGTTGTTGATAGCCATGCCCTGTGGCTCACGGTTAAAGGTAACGGTCTTTTCCTGGCGGTCAACCTTAGTTACTACCAAGCCCGAATCCACCATAACTCCTGCCGTGGTATAAATGTCTACGACTAGACCCTCGGTAAAGTTTTGCACGTTGGAAACGTAACAAGGGTTTACGTCGGTGGTCTTAAACACGCCAAGTCTTCCGGTGCCGTCGCCGTAAAGCATACGGCCAAGGTTGAACTTGGATGCGTTGAGCAAATCCTCGAGTTCGCTGTTGAGAAGATCGGTAAATACTCCTCTTCCGTCCTGACTGGCTCTGATTGCCTTGTCCGAAATCTCAATTTGACCGTAAAGGTTCTTGAGGGTAGTAACGAACTGTACGTACTCGGAAGAATGCGGAGCAGGCAAATTGCCGTCCTCGTCACCGGCACCGATACCGCCATTGATACCGAACTTTGCGGCTTTTCTTATTTCCTTGCCCCAAACGTCGGAAGTGGTCTGCTCGATTTTAGAAAGAAGCGGATTGGTCTTTACGTTAAGAAGATCGGTTACCGCTCCAAGATAAATGGTTTTCAATGCATTTTCTGCATTATTCAAAGTCAACATAATTTTCTCCTTTTGATTGATTTTTTTGTTTTTTTAATTGCACGAGATTTTTTTTGAAATTAAAATGCTTATGCAATTTTAGTCGTTTTTCGAAAACATTATTTCGGCAAGCAACTTTGCTTCCTTAAGAGTGGTGGGTACTTTTGCGGTTGGGGCCCCTTTTCCGCCCGCACCCATAACTCTAGGGGGAATTCCGTTTTTCAGCGAAACAATGTATCTGTCTATTATTTCCTCGCATATGCGTTTGTTGGCATACACGTTTTTTTCCAAAAAAGCCTCGTCCGACAAAAGACTCTCGATAGACGAATACTTTTTTTCGTTTTCGGCGCTTGGTTGTACTTCGCAGTCGCCAGTATTTTGAGCATCAACCTTGTTTTCGGTGATTTCTGGCGCGACATCTTCTACCGCGGTATCCTCTACTGCGGTTTCGTTTCCAGCGTCAAAAATCGAAGTTTGGTTTTCGATAATTTCTTGCATAGCTATTTCTCCTTAATAATTTTATTGATTTGGTCGCAAATTTTGTTTGCATGGTCACGAATTTTCGCATCCGTGTCGCGAAATTTACGACACGGAGCTGTTTTCGCCGTCAGCCTTAGTAGCCATTGTCTGCGTGGCATCTTGGGGCATTTCGTCCTTTTGTTTCGCTTGGCTATCTTCGCTACCGTCCGCAAATTCCCAGCTTCCGAATCCCAAAATTTCAAGTAACTTGCTCTTGGTCGAGGCAGGAATTTTGCTCTCGCCGTCAAACAATCCCGCGTTTACCGTCTCAAAAAGAAGCTCTCTTCTTGCCGTGTGCGAGCTGCTGGACGACGCTTCGAATACGATATCGTCACTGCCAATGTCCGAATTTTTCCACTTGACAATCTCCGCCGCGTTGGTCTTTCCGACGAGCTTAGTCAGGCGCATGCTCTTGCCAAATTGCTTGTACAATCGCAAGGCAAATTTTGAAATTTTTATCAGCGCGTTGTTTTGGTTAACCGCCGTAAGATTAATGCGTTCCTCCTCTTGCTCGATAAGAAGCTGCAAAGCCGTGGCGCTGGTTATGCGCGAAGAAATTCCGCTTGCGCTCAAAATCTCGCTCACACCGCTCACCGTAACGAACTCGTTGAGTAGCTTTTCCTCCTCGTCGTTAAACTCCTCAGGAACGTTGCCTCCGTCAAGAAACTTAGGCGGAGTGGAGCCCATGCGATAGACGAGAATTTTGCCCGGACTCAAGCCCTCTTCTTCCAAATTCTCAATATCAACGCTACCGTCCTCCACCGCCAGTACGCCCATAGCCAGCCTGTTAAGAAACTCGTGCTTGCGGTTTTTTACCGAGTTATACGCCTTTTGGAGCGGAATAAGCCTGTCCACCACCGACACGCCAAAAAAGCTGCCCGCGCTCTTCAAGCAATCCTGCTTAACGAAAGGTAACGCCCTCTCTCCGTCCTCACCGATAACGTACGGAAGCTCGCCCTTGTATACCATTTTGTCGCCTGCCACTATGCAAAGTCGTCCGTTGGGATTAGTGGCGCTTGGTCTTTCGTACTTTTCGATAACCAGCGCGTAGCCGTCTTTTCCCTCCACCAAAACGCCCCAGCGGTCAAAAATTTCTGCTAGCGGTACGCTTTTTGCGTGCATTATACTGCTTTGCTCCTCGATGGTGGACTGCTCGAGCGAAGCAGGATAAATCTCAAACGGCGGGCAAACCTCGATTCTCACCTCGCCTGCCCGATAAGCGCTTTCGCCGTCAAGAGCGAGAACGTCACCTGCCTCGGTGTCCCAAACTACCTTATAAAAAATGCTACCCACAATTTCCGCCCACATAGTGCCTTCGTTGATTTTTTCATCAAACTGCAGCTTGTGTCGGAGCGACGAAAGAATTTTTGACGAAAGCTTTGCCGCGCTGATATCGTCCGCGTCGTCCGAAATCGGGCGCACGCTCATAACGGGATTGATGCGCGCAAGTCTGGACAGTCTTGCCTCTACGATAGGCGCAATATGGTTGTACACCGTGCGCTGCTGCCAATAAAAATCCCTTTCGCTCTCCGAAAGCGACAAATCGGGATTTATTCGGCTAAACTGCTTGCCTTTTACGAATTCGTAATTGAGATTCCAGCCCGCATCAAGCGACGCACGTTTTGCAGCGCGACGGCGAAAGTCGTCAATTATCTCAAAAACCTCGTACTGCTCTCTAGTTTCCATTTTTTCTCCTTTTTTCCTTAGCCGTTTCCACGCTTTTCGGAATAATCAACGCGCCCGTAAGCTCGTACAGCTCCTTTAGGCACGCCTCGCAAACGTGAATACTGTTTTTTAGTCCCACGCGCTTGAGCCCAATAGTGTAATCGGCGTTGTTTTTGCACGCGCCCATTTCGCATTTAATTTTTCGCGTGTTTTTTTCAAGCTTCATAGTTTTCCTCCTTTAACATATCTAAAAGTCTCTTTTTTTCTGCCAAAAGCTGTTCTTCGTTCATATCGGCGTACTCCGCTCCAAACTCGTCTTTTAGCATTTTGAGTGCGGCAAGGTCGGGAGCAACCTCCTTTTCGGTAATCTTTTGCTTGACCATAGTCAGTGTCCCACCCTCCGCGGTGTACTCGCTAACCGTCTCCGTAACCTTGTACCCCACAGCCTTTTTGCGCACCGCCTCATACAATTCATCCATATTTCCTCCCGTGTTTAAGCAATTTTTGTTTGTCGCGCGCTATTTCACTCTCCGTTTTTTTCTTGGGCACGAGCGACGCGAGGTAGTATCTGAGCTCGTCCATAGCGTGGTCGTCCACCTTTTTTGGCGACTCGCCCTCGCCCCAAACGTACCCTTTAATTTCGCGGATCATGTTGGTGCAGGTCTTGAAAATAAACAGCTTTTTCTCGCCCAAAAACCGCTTTACGATGTGGATTCCCGCAGTAACGTCCTTGTTAACCTTGGGACAAACGGCAATTCCTTGCTCAAAAAACAACTCCGCTACGCTTTTTTGAGAGGCAAGTGTGCGTTGGTTGGCGGCGCTGTCGATAAGCGCGTTTATTCTCCCCGAGCGATCCTTTTTCCACCCTAGCAAAGCGCAAATTTCCTTTATCCTGTCGGCATGATAGCAAACGTCCTTGTCCTTTTGGTAATGCTCGGCAATAACGTAAACGTTGCCGTCACCGTCGCGGGCGTAGAAATGGCAGGACAGCGGATTGCTGAGTCCGGGGTCTATCGAAATATTATCGTACCAATCTTTTGGCACATCAAACGGCTCGATTACGTGCACGCTTTGGTCAAATTCCGGATAAACGGGTCCGCTAACCCCCACGAACTTTCCGTATCTTCGTCTAAGCAAGCTGTCCTCGCTCATAGTTGCCGACTTTTTCTTGACTTCGTTTTGATCAAGATAAGGGTTGTCCGCCCACTCCATCGAGATATGCCAAATATCCTCGTCGTCGCCGTTTAGAAAGATGCGGTAATAGACAAAGGTTAGGCCTTTTAGCGGAGTCATTGTTCCAAAAACGTAGCCTTTTTTGTCCATAACTCGCATCAGACACTCGTCGTAAATGTCCTCGGGTGGTTCTTCGTCAAACCATACGAAATCCAGCGACGCTCCCTGAAATTTTTCTCTGCCCATCTCGCAGGACTTAAAGCAAATTCTGCTTTTGCCTCCTGTAACGGTTTTGACGGTAATGTAATCTATCACACCGCCTTCGGGGTAATCCGCCCTACCGCTTACCATAACGACGTTTTCTATCCAGTCGGGGTTGAGGTAATGCAAAATTTTTCTTTGCGCAACCTCTCTTTGCACCTCTCTGGTCAGGCTCACCACCCAGCCGTCCACTTGGTGGCGATTTTGGTCAAAGGGATGAATACCTCTTGCGCGCCACACCGCTTCCACGGCACCGCACTCTGTCTTTCCGCTGCGGTTACCGCCAAACACCCAGCGATTTTTCTTGGTCGAGCGGTGAAACTGCATTTGCTTTTCGTGCACCTTGTCCTTATTGTAAAATTCCAACCTGTTTTTGCTTTTGTAATCAGCCAGCCTTTTTTCCACGAGGCGAAGCCTGGTAATAATCTCTCTTTGCGTAGCGGTAGTTGTCATAATCTCCGCTTTTTCTATCAAAACCGCCTCCTTTTTTGCGTAATAAGGTACTAAAATGTAGGTATGAAAAGTATTTTTCTTTTTTTGACCGCGCTCGTCGTCGCATTTTCGCTAAACTTCCCACCGGCAGTAGACGTTTGTCGCAAAAATCTCGTGCTCGCTAATGAGATTCCTCAACTTTATGCAACTGCTATCAATAAAAATCTTCCGCTTTCCGCACACGCACAATCATTTTCCGACGTTGCTGACACCAAAAGCAACGGCAGGCTGGACTATGCGTATATCGGCAGTAGCGGCGCAAAACTGCTAGACGACGATGGCTCGGTCATTACCTCGCTCCCTGCCACCTACTTCGTAACGGTAACGGGCGAGAACGAGCAGTATTATCTTGCATCGTACCTCGACCTCGAAGGCTTCGTTGAAAAAACCTCGGTGGAGATTGTTGATTACGAACCCGTAACCAAATACGCTTCGCCCACATTCATTACCAACAACGATACGCATCCCGTGAATTTGCGTTCATCACCGCACGCCGACGCGCCCATAATCACCGTTATTCCCGACGCTAGCAGCGGAATCTACTACGGAACGGTACCAGGCGACGATATCGTTGCAGGAATAAGCACTTGGTATTTCGTCAGATACGGGCAAAGTTATCACGGCTACGTGTACTCCACTCAAATTTCTCCCCAGCCCATAACCGCCAATATTATCGAAAAGGTGGTAAAAAAGGACGAAGAAAAAGAGCAATCAATAAAACCTGACGCTCTCGAGGGAATCTTTATCGGTACGCTGTGCGTGCCTGCCGTAATAATAATGTTACTGATATTTCGCGGTGGAGAAAAGCGCAAATCACGCTACGGTGACTGAGCGCAAATATACTGCGCAAAAGCCGAACTAGCTTGAAGTTCGGCGTTTCGTATAGGCTCCACGCCTTCTTTATTTCGTCTTTTTATAGCCGAAAGTTTTGCTCTGATATACGGAAACTGCCTATAATAATCCATTTTTTGCTCGTCGTAGCCCAAACCCAGCAAAATAGCCTCTGCCTTTTTGATAGCCTTGTTCAGCTTTCGGTAGCAGGTCGAAGCGGATCTATACCCCGACATGTCCCTTACTGACTTGCCAAAAGCGCAACCCTTGACCAAAGCAAACTCGTCTTCATCCAGCTTTTTGCAAATGCTCTCGTACATAACGCGCAGATTGATAAGCGCAACCTTTTTGTCGTTAAGCGAAATAATATTCTCCATTTTGTCCAAAGTATTCCCTATCGGCGAGAGCGCAAGCGACTCTACCCGCTCGTCAATCAGCGTGGTCATGCGCTCCAGCAGAGGGTTTACGGTAAATAAAGTTAAAATCCAGTTTTTCATTTCTGTTGGCTCCTTATTACACCAACACTATAGCACTTTTATGCGGACAACAGTTAGTCCACTTATTTATTTTGTGCCACTAAAATTTATTTTTTGGTGGCGCTTTTCGTTTACCGACAAAATACTCTTTTTTATTTCAAAAGTCGCGTATCAAGCAAAAGCTGTCCGTCGGTCGCCCGCTTTAGCTTGGATTTTTCGGTGTGAGCCTTTATTGCGATATCAATAAGGCTCTTACTAAGCGCAGAAAAATTAATTTTGTCGTAGTCAAATAAATAGCTGGACATAGAGCCGGGCACGGTGTTTATTTCGTTGAGATAAAGCTGACCGTCATACAAAAAATCCACTCTCGCAACACCGTAGCACTTCAGCGCGCGAAAAGCCAGCTTAGCCTGCTCCTGCATGAGCTCGCGCAAATTCTCATCCACTTCAGCAGGAAAAATCCTTTGCGCCCCACCCGAATACGAATATTTTTCGCTATAATCCAAAAACTCCTTTTTGCTCACGGGCTGTTCGATTTGGCTGACGACCAAAGTATCTCCCATGCCCAGCACCGCGCAGTTGTATTCCTTGTAATCCTGCAGGGCGTGCTCAACGATAATTCGGTCGTCGTAAGCAAACGCCTTGTCCGCAACCGCAAAAAACTCCGCGTAATCCCTCGCAATTCCTATTCCGATACTGCTCCCTGCCGACGAAGGCTTTACGATTACCGGAAATTTATCCTTAAGCGCGGCCGAGTAATCAAAAATCCCCTCGCGGTAGTCAAATTTCTCCACCGAAAAGAAATCCAAAACGCTTATTCCCGCATCACGAAATACTCGCTTTTGCGTAACCTTGTCCATGCCCACCGCACCCGACAAAACACCACCCGGCGCATAAGGAATATCGCTGTGCTCCAGCACGCCTGCCAGTGCGCCGTCCTCTCCGTACGCGCCGTGACAGCAAATTAAACAAACGTCAAGATTGCAAATTCGCTTTCCGCCGAGAGTAAAAAGTCCCTTGTCAAATGGGTGCAAGCACACCTCCTTAAACCTTTTGTCCAGCGCGTTTACCGAAGTAAACTTTGGTGAATACCGCCACCTTCCGTCTTTACCTATATAGATAGGAAACACCTCGTGCTCCTTTATGGAATTGACGGTAAGAATCCCCGTCAAAACGCTAATATCGTGCTCGGACGAACGCCCGCCAAAAAACACCGCTACTTTCATTTTCCCTCCCAAAATCTATCCTCGTAGCCACCCAGCCAAATTATCAGCCCAAATTTTTCAACCAAAAACGCTTGTTTTTACTAGCTAAATTTGCTTGTTTTGCCATCTAACCGCGTTTGTTTTACCGCCCAGCAAAGCGGAAAAATCCTTCAGCGCACGCTCTACGATCGCTTCGTCCTCACTCTCCGCCATAATGCGCACCTTGGGCTCAGTACCACTCATACGCACCACCAGTCGCACACCTTTAAGCGAATAATAGTCAATAAGCTCGTTTACTCCGTCCAGCGCCGTTACGTCGCGGTCAGCATAAAAAGATACACTTTTTTGCGGTACGGTATCGAGAATTTTGAACCCTCCGCGCAAATAAATCTCCGTCATCTTTAGCGCGCAAAAAATTCCGTCCCCCGTTTTGTAGGGAGAAATTACGTAGTGACCGCTTTGCTCTCCTCCCAAAGTGTAGCCATTTTCGTGCATCACCGCGCTGATAAATTTGTCGCCTACGTCGGTGCGAACCAGCCTTTTTCCACGGCTTTTAAGCGCGCGCTCGAGAGCAAGATTGCTCATAACCGTACCCACCACCATATCGTCTTTTAGCGCAAGGCTTTCGCTCAAAGTGTACAGCACGCTGTCCCCGTCCAAAATGCTCTTTTTGTGCGCAACCGTCACCCTGTCTGCGTCGCCGTCAAAGGCAAATCCCAGCTCCGCGTTTTTTATCGCGCGTGGAAAAAGCGCACCGCACCCAAGGTTAATTCTCGAGCCGTCTGGCAAATTATTGCGCACCTTGACGCTAGCCCCAGCAAGCGAAAAAGCCTTTTTTGCAATCGTGCACGCACTTCCATGAGCCGCGTCCAAAACCACCTGCGCGCCATCAAGCCTGCCAACTCTTCGCACCATTTCGCTTATATAAATTTCCGCACCCGAAAGCAATTTTTTGCACCTGATTTTTCTTCCGCGAGGCTTAGCAAAAAGCATGTAGCTTTCAATTTGCTTTTCTTCTATTCTGCTTAGCTTAAGACCGTCATTGCCGAAAATTTTGATTCCGTTATACTCAGGGCCGTTGTGTGAGGCGGTTACCATAACGCCGCACCGCATTTCGAGAAGAACGGTAAGCATGGAAACACAGGGCGTTGTAACAACCCCAAGGTCAATGCACTCGCCACCGCCGGCGCAAATTCCACACATAATAGCGTCAGACAGCGCGTCACCGCCCACCCTGGTGTCTCTACCCACCAAATATTTTCCACTACCCATAAGAGTGGACAGCGCAAGCCCCACCTTGTATGCCAACGTTTCGTTGAGTTGCGCGCTCGTACCTCTGATTCCGTCCGTTCCGAATCCCAGCATAAATTCTCCGTCAAACTTTATTTTACCCTACTAATCTATGCCCGTATCACTGCCAAAGTACCAAAATTTTTTATCACACAACTGGCTACCATTAAAGACAAAATTCGCTTTACCAAAATCCCCTCGCGCATTTTCTGCGCCACAAAATTTTCGTTACCTTTTTTTCCTGAGGGAATATATATTACTGACTTGTTTTTTTTGCGGAGGTGCTTATGTGCGGAATAATCGGTTGCACGGCAAACCATAGCGTAGTACAAACCGTGGTGGACGGACTAAAACGACTGGAATACCGTGGTTACGATTCCAGCGGTATCGCTCTGGTCAGCGACGGTATAAAGACTATCAAAGCCGTGGGAAGAGTCAAGGCTTTGGAGCAAAAGGTGCTCGGCGAGCGTGCAACCACGGCAATCGGTCACACCAGGTGGGCTACGCACGGTATTGCCAACGAGCAAAACTGCCATCCACACTTGTCTTCAGGCGGAGATTTTGCCGTAGTCCACAACGGAATAATAGAAAACTTTGCCGAGCTAAAGGACTTTTTACTTCAGCGCGGTTTTGAATTTTATTCCGAAACCGACACCGAGGTCATAGCCAAGCTAATAGGCTACTACTACCGCGGAGATACGGCGCGCGCCGTAGTAAAGGCTACTCGCAGGCTGGTCGGCTCGTTTGCACTGGGCATCGTGAGGAGCGGAGAAAACAAAATTTACGCTATACGTCGCGAAAATCCACTCATAATAGGTCTGGGCGAAAATTTTAATATGATTGCCTCCGATATGCCCGCGATTTCGCATCTGACGAATAAATTCGTACTGCCCGAGTGCGACGAGCTGGTGGAGCTTTGTGCAGAAAGCTGCAATTTCTACAACACAAATCTCGAACCCATAAAAAAAACGCCCCAAACGGTGCGTGTAGAGCAAAACACCTTTGACAAGGGCGGGTATTCTCACTATATGCTAAAGGAAATTTACGAGCAACCCACCGCCGTGGACAAAACCTTGCGCAAGTATATCGTAGACGGGCACATTTCTTTGCCGCTAAAAAATTACGAGCGACTCAGCATCGTAGCCTGCGGTTCAGCGTTTCACGCAGGGCTTATGGCAAAGTATTTTATCGAGAGGGTGGCAGGGATTCCTGTCGACGTGGAGCTTGCCAGCGAATTCCGATATCGGCAGATTCCCTCCCAAAATGGCAGAGCGGTTATTGCCATAAGTCAGTCTGGCGAAACTGCAGACACCATAAGCGCAATCAATCACGCCAAGGCTCAAGGTATGGATGCGTACTGTATCGTAAATCAAAAAAACTCTACTCTATCGCGCATCTGCACGCCACTATATACCGAGGCGGGAGTGGAGCGCGCAGTTGCTACCACAAAAGGCTTTCTGACTCAGGTTATCGTCGCCTATTTGATAGGCTTAAGCCACTCTATGGACAAAAGTTTGCTATACGGTATCGAAAATTTTGGACGCGATCTAAAAACCGCGCTAAATTCTACCGACCTAATTCAACCTCTCTGCTCGCGCTTTTACACTTGTCCGTACGTGATGTTTATGGGACGTGGCGACGATTTTCCCGCCGCACGCGAGGGCGCGCTTAAGCTAAAAGAAATTTCGTACATTTGTGCCGAAGCCTACGCTGCCGGCGAACTAAAACACGGCAGTATCTCGCTCATCACACCAGGCGTTCCGGTAATTGTGCTCGCCAACGATCCTTCGACGGGATCAAAAACGCTGGGCAACATAATCGAGGTGCGCTCTCGCGGAGGCACGGTAATCACCTTCTCGTCGCTAAGCGGCTACGGACTAAAGGAAGCGTCGGACTACTTCGTTCCCGTACCGCCGTCACCGCTAGCGTCACTGCTCAGTGTCGCCGAGCTTCAAATTTTCGCCTATTATATCGCGCTCGCCAAGGGTTGCGACATAGACAAACCGCGCAATCTCGCCAAGTCCGTCACGGTCGAGTAACCCATCTCCGTTGAAATTCACCAAAAACAGCGCACGATAGCGCAAACGTAAAGCGCGTTCCAAACGAAAACGGCTTTTATTTATAAAAAAACCTCTAAAAATATGCCTTAAGCAAAAAACTCCTTGATTTTTACAAGGCGCATGGACAAGAGCGCCACGGCGTAGCACACCACGGCTACGAATATCGCCACCACCGCGCCGTATCGGAAATTAAAACCTCCGTACGCCAGTTTAGCCAGTCCAAAAACCGTTACCGCAACGGGCAAAGCAAGCAACCACTTTTTTTCGCACCCAAGCGGAAAGTGCTTTTTCATCTGCACAAAATTCAGTAGCGCCGTGACTGCGTAGCAGGTTACGCTCGCCACCATAGCGCCCGTTATCGAGCCGAATTGCAGTAGCAGTACTGTCAGCGCAACCTTGATTACCGCGCCGATAATCAGGTTAATGGCAGGCAAATGAGCCTTGTCCACCGCCTGCAAACAGCTCGTCGCCACCTGAATAAGCGCAATATAGGTCACGGAAAGCGAGCCAATGCGCAGTAGATGAGCGCCGATTTCTATCTGCTCGTCGCTCAATCCCCGGCTGTACAGCACGGTCAAAATTTCTCGCGAAAAGAACAAAAACACCACTGTACACGGCAAAGCAATGGTCATGGCGACCTTGAGCGCTGACGCGCCGTACTCCGCTTTTTTGTCGGTAGCAGCAGCAATTTTCGGCAGTAGCGAAACCCCAAGCGACATAGTGAGCACGGTGGGCATATTAATCAGCGACCCAATGGGCCCGTTTATCAGTCCAAAAAGTGCGGTGGCGGTGGTAACAGGCACGCTTTGCGACAGCAAATTAACTATCAGCACGCTGTCTATCACCTGCGTCAATGGTAGCACCAGCGAGGACAAGGTTACGGGTAGAGCGATACGAAAAATGCTTTTTATAACCTCCACAGCGCGTTGCTCAAGGTATATGGAAGGAATTGCCATCTCCCCCGCCTCAATAGCCTTACTAAGCGAAATTCTCGTCCGTCTGTCATAATCTTTTTTGTGATAAAGCAGGCACACTAGCAAAAAAACCAGCGCAAAAAGCTCGCTTAAGCTCACGCCGAGCAGCGCGCCCAGCACGCCGTACTCCACACCCCTTTTCACCATTAGCGAGGCAAAAAACAGCCCAAAAACCAGCTTAAAAACCTGCTCAACCATCTGGCTTATTCCGCTGGGCACCATGTTTCGTCTGCCCTGAAAATAGCCTCTCAGCACCGAAATAACGCACACGAAAAGCACCGCGGGCGCTATTCCCAAATATGCAACTCCTGCCAGGGAATTACCCTGCACCGTAGCGATAAATTTGCGCAAAATCAGCACGGCAAGAGCAGTCACTCCGCCTATAATCGCCAACGCAATCACCGCCACCTTAAGCACTCGCAATGACGCTCTCTCGTCATTTTTTGACGCAACTATTTTGCTGATAGCGGCAGGAAGACCACCGCTGCTTACGGTGAGCAAAAGCGCGTAAAACGGGTACACCATCTGGTACAAGCCCATGCCCTCCGCGCCCACGATATTAGTCAGCGGAATGCGAAACAACGCGCCGATTCCTTTTGCGGCGAGCATAAAAACCATCAAAACCCCACCGCTACCCATAATTTCTTTTTTCTTCATAAAACTAGTATGTAAATTTTACAGTCGTAATATTTTGTCACTAAACATACTATTCTCGTATCTATCCCTTGGTGCGCTCCAAGCTACCCCTAAAAGCTGCTACAAACCCCGCACCGCCAAAAAAATTCGCACAAAAAACCGCCTTTTCTTGTCCAAAAAAGCGGTTATTTTTTTCTTATGTCACAATTTTTCGCATACGTACTGGGATTTTCATGACCCAAAGCCGCGCATCAATCTCCGCGCTAACACATAATCGCACCTACAATCAGTTCTTTATTCCGAAAATCCTTTGCGAAATTACTGCACGATTTTTGTAGCATTTAATCTCTATCACTCCGTTATCCTTAAACACTTCTACGGCGTTAATCGTATAGGCAGGCTTGGTGGATTTGACCACTCGCTTGCCGTCTTGCTCGTACGCAAACTTAACCTTGTAGTACGCACCCTCTCTAAACGCGCCCACAAACTCGGCGTAACGCACCTCACCCTTTTTCAAAACCTCTTCGTAAAGGCGTCTTTCTACGATCAGCCACGCAATAAGCATAAGAGGAACTAGCGCCAAGCAATAATAAATAATCGCTCCGTCATAATTCTCTTTTTTTACCGTCATAACGTACTGTTCTTCAGCGCTTTCAGTTCCCGCAACCAAAACGTTCATTTTGTAGTAGGTCGCCTCTACTTCGGCACGGGTGTATCTACCAGCAGTAGTCGTAGTTACGGTTTTTCCGTTGGCATCAACGTACGAATACTTCCAAATATATTTTTCGGTATCAGACGAGTAATTACCAGTCGGCAATTCGCTGACAACCACTTCAACCCTTGTGCCCTTTTTCAATCTGCTTATTCTGTCATTCATATCCTTGTCGAGCTTGAGCATATAAAAACCGGCGGCTATCAAAATAATCGTCGCTACAACGCACAAAATAATTTTTCCCGTATTTTTTCTCATCTGAATCTCTTTATAAAATACTCCGTTGCCTGCAAAAACAGGTAGTCGGTAACGAGCCCAAAGCCCGATACTATAACAGCCAGCACCGCATAACCCCCAAACTTTTCAGCCATGACCGCAAAGTCGTACGATATATGCGACGTCAAAAGATAATATATCAGCGCAAACACGATATTTGCAAAAACCACGATAATTCCTGCCCTTATCACCGCCGTTTTGCCAGAATAACGCAACTTTTTCATCAAATACGCCAGCAAACTGTACGGCGCAAAAAGCACCGCGTCAAGCAAAAACACAGTTCCCACTCCGCCTAAAATAAACGAAAAGACGAGCGACGCGGTTATGCACAGCAATCCGTAGCCGATTCCGCATCTCATCAAACACAAAAAATAGCACACGCTACACGCAAGCAACGCCGTAAGCGTAACGGGCAAATACCTCGATGCAACGATTGCCACCACCGAAACTGCCGTAAAGGTAGCGGCGTATGCAATTTTTCTTGCGGACGGTTGCATAATTAGCCACAGCACCTCATCGCACTACAGCAAAGCTCACTGCAACAGTACGCCATACAGCAGTTAGAAAGGCAGTTGCCCGTCATCATCGGATCTTCAACAGGCGGTGCGCCCATATTGCGCGGATTAGTGTTAGGATTGCCCATAACCTTTACGAGACGCTCCAAGGTGTCCTTGTACTTTTGGTTGTCAGGTTCACACTCAATAGCAAGCTCCAACTGTTTTTTGCTCTCCTGCATCCAATCGCGCTTATAATAAATAACCGATTGATAGTAGTGCCACTTGCCGTCACGCAACGTTACGTTGTCCATAATCTCTTGAGCGTTGGTAAGTTTCCCCAAGCGGATAAGTTCCTCTACTTTAGAATAATCGTTACCCATTTCTTCGGCAGTCTTCACGTCGCAGTCTGCCAAAATCATAGCCCAAGCATCCTCAAGCTCGGTCAATTTTTTTGCTCCCTCGTTGCCTTCCTCGCCTTCTTTGAAGCGCTGTTCACTATAAATAGCCTTCAACTCGTCGTATCTTGCTTTGAGTTCTTCAAAACTATCGCCTTTTTCTTTTCCTAAAACCTTATAAGGATTCATTCTTTACTCCTAACTAGTGGTCTAAATCTTTGGCGGAGGCAATTTTTTGCTACTCGCCAACAGTTCTTTTATTTTATTTCTCACACCAAAGTATACGATATTTTGCATCAAAGTATAACTTTGGTTGAATTTCATATTATTAAAGCACTCTGCCATGCGATTGCTTATCACCGCAAAAGCAAATTGCAGTTCTTCCAAATTCTTTTCACGCAGTTCCTTGCCCGAAACCTTGCCATAAACGACGCTAAAAGGATTAAACCTGCCCTTTTTGTCGTCCTCGTCCTTGTCGTCCAGCGCGTCGGTAAGATAAACGAACTTGCCCAAATTGTACATTAGCCCCAAAAGATTTTCGTCGGCAACCTCACCCAAAAGGTGCGCCGTAACGTCACTCATCATCTGCGCAAACGGATGTGCCGCTCGGTCCAGTCCTGCGGTAGCGTCCTTTTCGATTTGCCTAAGCTCAACGTACATTTTGTCTATGATAGCGTCGGCCTCGGGGAGCATGGCCTTTGCCTTTTCATAAGGCTTTTTCAGCACCTTTTTCAAAACTCGGTACTTGGTGCCCTCGCCGTCCACTACGCCGTCCACCGCCTTGTAGTAACAAAGCAAAATATTAAGAGCGGAAATTTTGTCAAGCAGCCCACCACCGCCCACGGTAAGCTTCTTTTTTGGATTGAGCACGCAAGGAGTTTCCTTAAACTCCACCGGCTCGTTTTTAGCGTCAAAGGCTAGTAGCGCAAAGAAAACCATATCGTAATTGGTGGTAAATCTCGGCAACAGCCCAAACAACCTGCCTGTATTTATACAAGTTCCGCAATAAAACGAGCGGTACAAAATAAAGTCCTGCTGAGATAAATTTTCTTTGTGCGGAACCACGTAGCCGTACATTACAATTCCCTGCCCAAAAATCCGACCTTGCGATACACCTTGCTCAAGGTTTTAAACGCCACCTTGGAAGCTTTTTCGGCGCTCGTCGCCATAACATCGGATAAATATTTTTTGTCAGATACAAGTCTAGCATACTCCTGCTTTACGGGACGCAAGAATTCTACGACTGCGCTGCCCACCTCGTCTTTGAGATAAGCGTAGTTTTTACCCGCAAAATACTGCTCCGCTTCTGCCGGAGTCTTGCCGGTAATAGCACAGAAAATAGTAAGAAGATTGCTGATGCCAGGCTTGTCGTCGGAGAAAATTATTTCGCTACCGCTGTCGGTAACGGCGCGCTTGAATTTGCGCAAAATTTCATCGTCGGAGTCGAGAATAAATACCGTGCCGTTGCTGTTATCGTCGGTCTTGCCCATTTTTGCGGTAGGATCGAGAAGGTTGCCCACCTTGTACCCCGTCTTTGCGTAATAGCCCTCGGGCACTACGAATGTCGGCGAATACTTGTTATTGAAACGCTCGGCAATATTTCTAGCAAGCTCAAGGTGCTGAGTCTGGTCTTTCCCGATAGGTACGACGTCGGCTTGGTACAACAAAATATCCGCCGCCATAAGCACGGGATAATCAAAAAGTCCCATGTTTACGTTAGACGGGTCTTTGGCGCTTTTTTCCTTAAACTGCGTCATACGCCTAGCCTCGCCGAATTGAGTGTAGCAATTAAGCACCCACGAAAGCTGGCTATGCGCCGGCACGTGAGACTGAACGAACAACGTACTTCTCCCAGGATCTACGCCAAACGCCAAGAGCAACGCAAACATATCCAACGAATTTTTGCGAAGCTCTGCAGGTAAAATATCCACCGTTATGCTGTGCAAATCCGCCACGGCATAAAAGCAGTCGTACTCGTCCTGCAACGCCACCATATTTTTTACCGCACCAATATAGTTACCCAGAGTCATTTTTCCCGTAGGCTTGAGCGCGCTGAAAATTCTCTTTTTCTCTTCCATTATTCCCATTTTGCGTAATTCACGCTTTGATTATAAAAATATTACTAACTATAAGAAATTATTATTAACCTAATGCTAAATTTTTGTCAAAAACCAAAAAATTCGCATCAGATCAAGCAAAAAATATAAAATTACGGCGACAAAAAAACAATCGTTCTTTATCGCCGTACTTTTACTTACTATTAAGCAATTTTGTTAAAGAAATCGTCGAGTCTGTCGAGACCTTTTACGATATCCTCTTTGCTGATAGCGTAGCTGAGGCGGATAAAGTTGTCCGCGCCAAAGGATTCACAAGGAATAACTGCCATATCGTAGTTATCGATAAGAAGCATAGCAATCTTGTGTGCGCTGTCGATATGCTCGCCGTTGAATTTCTTTCCAAAGTAACGGCTAACGTCTACCATTACGTAGAACGCACCCTGAGGCTTGATGATTTCTGCGCCCATCTTGCCGAGAACGTCTACCATAAGGTCACGTCTTTCCTTAAACACACCGTAAAGACTGTCGATAAATTCCTTACCCTCTGGCTTGGTGTACGCAGCAACGGTAGCGTACTGTGCGATACTGTTAGGGTTAGAAGTACAATGGCTCTGCAAGCTACCCATAGCCTTAGCGAGCTTAGGATTACTTGCCGACCAACCAATACGCCAACCGGTCATAGCGTAAGACTTACTTACACCGTTGATAACGATGGTCTTTTCCTTAATCTTTTCCGAATAGGTAGAGATGGAAACAACCTCGGTGTCGTAAGAAAGCTTGTTGTAAATTTCGTCGCTGATGATGTAAATATCTTTGTCCTCGAGGAACGCAGCGAACTCGAAGATTTCTTCCTTGCTGTAAACGATACCGGATGGGTTGCAAGGGTTGCAAAGAAGAATAGCCTTGGTCTTAGGGGTGATGGTATTTTTGAGATCCTCTACGGTGATTTTGTAGCCGTTTTCTTTCTTAGCCTTCAAAATAACAGGAATACCGCCCGCAAGCTTAACGAGCTCTGGGTAGGTCAACCAGAACGGAGCAGGAATAATAACCTCGTCGCCTTCGTTAACGGTACAAAGGAAAGCGTTGGTAAGACAATGCTTTGCGCCGTTAGAAACTACGATTTGGTTAGGCTCATAGGACATACCGTCCGCCTTGAGCGCTTCACAAACAGCCTTTTTAACTTCAGGCGTACCGCTTGCCGCAGTATATCTGGTAACACCCTTTGCGAGTGCTTCTTTTGCAGCCTCAACAATATAGTCAGGGGTATTGAAGTCAGGTTCACCTGCGCCGAACGAAACGACGTCTTTGCCTGCAGCCTTCATAGCCTTTGCTTTAGCAGTGATTTCCAATGTAAGCGAAGGAGCAATTCCTTGCGCTCTTTTGCTGATTTCCATATTATCCTCCAGATAAATTTTTTGGTTCAAAGAGATTATAACCCACCCAAAATAAAAAAGCAAGTGAAACGGCATTAAATGTAAGAAACTTGATGACAAATCCCCAATAAAAATTGAAATATTTATATTTTCCTGCTATAATCTATTAAGAAATCAAAATTCAGCGAGGACGTAACTATGCGTATTTATCATTTGACGGAAAAAGATTACAAGGTGGGCAAATGGTCGGGCGGTACTACCACCGAACTGTTCATTTGGCCAAAGGGCGCAGACTATTCTACCCGCAATTTTTCCTTTCGAATCAGCTCGGCAAAAATAGACCTTGACGAAAGCGACTTTACTCCGCTCGCCGGCGTAGTGCGTTTTATCACGCCGCTTTCGGGAGAGTTCACCTTGACTCACCCCGGATCTAGCCCCATAACCCTGACACCGCTAAGCGAGCCTTACCGCTTTAGTGGCGACACCCCTACTCACAGCAAAGGCAAGGCAACTGATTTCAACTTGATGCTAAAGGGTGTAGACGGCAAAATGGCGGTTTGTCAGGAGTGGAAAATCAGCGCGGGCTTCAACTGTCTGTACGCCGTAGAACCCACCACCGTACGGCTGGAAAAAATCCATCACCTGCTCCAAGGCGAGTTATTCGTAGTTTTTGCCGACGAAAATCAAGTAGCGTCCGTCAGCGCAAATGCAATTACCTGTCACGTTAAGCTGTAAACGCCTAAGCCGACCAATAAATTTCCAAGCAATATCAAAGTTCTGCGTAAAACTTTCAAAAATCAGGTGCTTTTATTACAAAATTATGCTATAATAAATTTGGGCGACTAATCGGATTTTTTTGAAAATTTCATCAAAGTGCATTCAACCTGCACAATCGTAAAATTTCAAGCGATTATTTTCCGTCCATCGGAGCTTTAATGTCATTTTTACTAACAACCGATACTTCCTGCGACGTGCCAAGAACCGAATTACAAAGTTTGGGCATACCTTATATTCCGCTATCTTACACGATAGATGGGGTAACGCACTTTGACGAATTCAGCTCGAATCAGGAATTCAAGCAATTTTACGCGCTTTTGCGCGAGGGCGCTATGCCCGTAACCTCGCAAATCAATTCGTATTTGCATGAGGAATTTTTTGTCGACCTCTTCAAAAAAGGCAACACACAAATTCTGCATCTTTCTCTCTCCGGCGGACTTAGCAACACCTACAACAGCGCGGTAGTGGGAGCGGAATGCGCCATGGAAAAATATCCGGGACTGTCGATACGAATTATCGACACTCTTTCTGCAACCCAGGCACACCGAGCGCTTCTCGACAAAGCAATGCAGCTGCGCAAAGAAAATATTGATTTTTCGCTCGTTGCCGACACTCTCGACGCGCTTAAAAACAACCTTCAAGTATGGATTTTCGTGGACGACCTTATGCATCTCAAGCGAGGTGGACGAGTTAGCGGACCTGCGGCGCACGTGGGAACCCTGCTAAAAATCAAGCCCGTGCTTATCATAGACAATCTGGGCAAGCTCACCGTAGCAAACAAGCTCAACGGCACGAAAAAAGCTATGGCGTACGGCGTAGAAACCTTCTTTAAGTACAACGCGGGGCATTGCGAAACTCTGTATCTGGCCGGGGCAGATGCGGAAGAAAAAATGGACGAATTCGCCCAAATGGTGCGCGCACGCGGATTTAAGGGCAAAATAAAAAAGGGCTGGATAGGCCCAACAATCGGCGCACACACGGGTGCAGGCACTTTTGGTATGGCGTTCTTTGGCGAATCCCGCTTGCCAAACAAGGGTTAACGAAAAACAAATTTATGCAACGAAAAAAGGGTATTGCAAAAGCGCAATATCCTTTTTATCCGTCAAATTTTCTATTACAAATTCTTTAAGCAAACTTTATCTTAGCTCGATTAATTAAATAGTTATCAATTAAATTTTACTACTCGCCAAATTGTTCCTTCAGCGCACTCGTTATATCGTTTAGTACTCTCTTTTTGTCCGCAGGCCAAAGTGGCGCAACGAGTAGCCGTTTTGGCGGATCTCCCGTCATGCGATGCACCACTGTACCGGGGCGCAACGACCGCAAAGCAAGCATAAGCAAATCTATATACTGTCGCTTTTCCAGCGGTACGTACTCACCTTTTTCGTACATTTTGTTTAGCTGAGTGTCCTTTAGCACGTGCAAAAGCTGAAGCTTTATTCCATCGCTACCACTGTCGTTAAAAGTTTTTATCGTGTCCATAAGCTCGCTTTTCCCCTCGCCCGGCAGTCCGATAATTACGTGAGTGATTACGTTAATTCCCGCCTCCTTGAGTCTTTTAACCGCGTCGAGATAAACTGCCGTTTCGTATCCGCGGTTGATAATTTTTGCGGTCGCATCGCTGGCGGTTTGCAGTCCAAGTTCTACGAAAACGGGCTTAACTTCGTTTAGTCCCCCGAGAAAATCTACCACGGATTGCTCCAAGCAATCGGGACGGGTGGCTATGGACAGCGCGCAAATTCGCTCGTCTGATATTGCCGGAACAAAAATGCTTTTTAGATATTCAAGCGGTGCGTAAGTGTTGGTATAGCTCTGAAAGTAGGCAATAAACTTACGCGGTTTTTTGCTTTCCACCAGCTTTATTGCGCCGGATATTTGCTCAGGCACGCTGTCGCACTGCTGTTGCGCAAACTCTCCGCTACCACCGCTACTGCAAAAAATACAGCCACCTTTTTTGTCCAAACTGCGATTTGGACAACTCATACCGCCGTCGAGAGCAATCTTATACACCTTTTGCCCAAAAACAGAAAGAAAATATTCATTTGCGGTAATAAAATTTCTCACTTTACCTCTCCACTTGCGTCAAAAGCATAAAAACTAGTTCTCTGTACGTATCACCCACGCCATTGACTGCAATTTAATTAAATAATTTTACATTTCCACGCCAAATATCCACTGTTTGCTTTCAACTTGGGGTATTGACAAATATAAAATATGTGTTATAATTAAACAAAAGCCTATAGACGCACGTGATATACGTCTAAAAGGAGTACGCCACATGAAAAAACGAATAGTTTTTAGTTCAATAAACTCTGCGTTATGCTTGGGATTAATGATTTGGCTTGCGTTTTCTCACCATCCCTGCGTACATGTCATTTGTGTCCTTTGTTTATCTATTTTCTTATTCTCCGTCTGCGCAATATTTGCCAAACAAAAGCACCGCAAATGCATTTTCATGGCAATTAGGATCAGCGCTACTGCTTTGTTGCTATTTTCAGCACTTCAAACTCCTTGGCTGTTTTTCTTCAACGTGCATTCAACCAAACCTTTTACATTGTTGCTGGTACTTTTCGTCCCTATATTGATTTATTTGTTTAGCTTATTACTGATAAATAATATTCAAAAAACATGCCGAGGACTCATTTGTTGGATTTCACTAAGCTCTCTTTTTACACTAATTCCTTTGTATGCTGTAGTTTTTGCATTTTCTACATACCTTGTAAGTGCTAGTATAAATATCAATGGAACTCTTAACTTTAATTCATTTGGTCTATGGGTATGGTGCATATTATCTCCGCTTGTCTACGTTTTTGCTTTAATATTAATACGACTATACCCTTTAAACAAGGACAATATGCCCAAAATAAGAAATCCGTTACTAAAACCAATTTTACAAAAGAAATTAGAGAAAGAGAAAAAATATGTTTTAGCAATTTTGTTTTTTTTGATTCCTTATTCAATCTTTTCTATAATAGTTGCCATTCACTTCAAGTTTTTTGAATGGTTCACACTTTTCCACGCATTGTTTGTAGCGCTACTCTCTATAGGACTTACAATTTACTCTCTAGCAAAAAAAGACAACCTGGAAGCAATTTTAAACGGCAAAATCGATAAAAACAAAGAAAACAAACCCGAAACTGAAAATAAAAAAACAGACAAGGGCTACGAAATATATTTACCTAATTTCAAATAAGTTTTATAAATTCTACAAACGGGCGGAAGTTTTTCCGCCCGTTCTTTCTACCAATCTTCTCTTGCTGAAATCTTTATGTCGTCGTAATAGTCAAAGTACTTTTTCTTGAAATTTGCCGTTTCTTTTAACGCGCGTTTTTTCTTTTCCGCCAAAACATCTACTTTTTTTGGCACAATCGGCTTTGCCACGGATTGCGACTGCTCGCCCTGTCCGGACGCCTCAGTATTAAGCTGTTCCTCATTTTGCATAAGCTCAACTCCCTTTTTATTACTACGGTCAAAATTTCAACATACGCATATTATTTTTTGCGACTCAGCGCTTGCATTTGTCGCAATCTGAGTTTCATATCGGGCGTAACTCTGTACGACTCTATCGCCTTACGCACGGTGCGCTTAAACGTTTCCTCTCGCACTCTTCCGCTCTCTAATGCTGCCGTAACTCTGCTCGGAAATTTTATTAGAGCCGTAGCCAATAGCCACGCCGTAGCCATCGAAACGTAATATCTTCCGTCGTCGGCTTTTAATGCAAGGTCAATCGCCTCGTCCACGTGCTCCTCCGTCAAAAAGAAGCCCAAAAGCGCAACGACGAGCGCACGACGTTCAAATTCTGTGCCTTCTGCAAGCGATGCAAACCGTGCCAAAAATTCATTACGGTGCTTTTGAATTTTCTTAAACGACAGCACGACTGTGTCGCAGGTCGCCCAGTTGTCTATGTACGGCAAATATTTCCCAAAACCGTCCAAAACCTGCTCTGACCTTGACAGCACCAAGCCAAAAAGCAAAACTTCTTCATACCAAACGGGAGGATTACTCAAAAAATCCTCCTGCTCTGCTTTGGTCATTTTTACGGCAAGCTTGCGGATATCCGGTATTCTTATTCCCATCATAGGATAAGCCGAATGCACCAAACGCGAATTAAATCTCAAATACTCTTGGTCGGCAAACTCTCGCAAAACTTCGATCATTATTTCTTGAGTCTTTCGATTTCCTTAATAAGCTCGCCCACGGTGCTAACCTGAAGGTCGTCGTCGAACATGATATCGTAAGTTTCTTCGAGGCGCATCAAAACCTCTACCTTGTCGAGAGAATCGAATCCCATGGTATCAAAAGCAGTGCTTTCCTCAAATCTAACGTCTTGCTTACTATAATCTCTTATGATCTCGTTGATAGTATCCAAAATGCTCATAAATTTCTCCTTGTTTGCGCAGTTGCGCTACCCTAATATTATAATTTAATCAAGCGCTATTGTCAAGTATAAGAAATTGCACCGACAAATCCATTATTATTACTCATATTATTACTCAAAAATCCCATATTTTAGCCAAAATCCGCGTTATTTTTACAAAATAAGGAATTATTTTTCAAAAATTTGCCATTTTGCTTGCAAAAACGCTCATTAAAGTTTATTATTTAATAGTATGATGCAAATGACGAAGCAAAAAGAACGAATTATGTTGCAAGAAATTGCCGAATATTTACCTTTCGACACCAGGCTGACGAGAGCACAAGCCACTGCTTTGGTGTCGGGCAAGCCTGCGGGAGAGTGGGCAAAAACAGTATTCGACTACTTTTTTTGCCACGTTGACGACGACGGAAATCTAGTTTCCTTGCAAAATTTCCTAAAAAAGCATCCACTAGACGCAAATAGATATACTCAAGCAGACGAAGCCTTTATAAGCAATCTTTTTTCCGTCCAAAAGCCTTTATTCTTTTTTGACGTTGACAACACCCTGACGAATTTCGGACATTTGAGTCAGCAAAAAATAGACTTTATCAGCAACTACTCCCAAAAGGATCGCGTTATTCTCACCACGGGCAAAACCTACGATTCCATAAGCAACGTAATCTCTGACTGCGAGCTCCAAAACAACTATGCCTCTTGCCTCAACGGCTCGGTGGTAATAAAGGACGGCGTTCAAACCACCATAGCGCAAGTAGGACGCATTAGCGAAGAGATCGTCGCAAGATTCAAAGGCGCGCCGTTTACCTGCGTCGTGTATTATAATGACAACATTAGACTTGTGGACGGTCTTACCGAGGACAATATAAAAATGCTCAAAAAGTATAACGAGCTATATTTCGTCGAACCCACTATCGACTACACCAAAGTCGTCAAAATTTTGTTTTTCATTTACGAGGGCGAAACCGAATACGAAAATATAGTAAAAAACGTCACCGCGGATTATCCTCATCTCACCTGCTTGCGCACGGCTGGACACACCTACGAGATTTTGCAAAAAAATCAACACAAAGGCAATACCGTCAAGTATATTTCTCGCAAATTAGGTAGATATTATCGTGCAACGATTGGTGTGGGCGACAGCATGAACGATGCGCAGCTTCTCAATTATGCCGGCAGACCTTTCGTCGTTTCCACGGCGAGTGACGAGCTAAAAAGCATAGGCTACCCTACGCTTGAGCAAAACCGTGACACCGATATCGTGGAATTAATCAAGCTCTACGACTAAATGGCGAAAAATTCCGCATACGTACTGCAAAAAATCTGACAAATAAATTTTTTGACCACTTTGACAGCGGCAAAAGTCCCACCTACAAATGACAAAATTATCTCTAATTTATATACACAGGAGAAAGCCATGAACAACAAACTAAATGACCTACTCGCTCTGGTAATGCCGATACTCACGCTAATCGTGACGGTATTCGCCGAAAATATCGACCCCGTTATTAGGTACACTTTGCTCGGAGCGATGCTCGTATTTATCGTTGCGTACTTCGTGTACATACATTTTCAGCGCAACAACAACCTCAGCAACACAAAAGTTATTTTCAAAAGCAAAAAATACACCAAGTACCTCAAGCATCTTGTAAAAACAAACGCCAAAGTTCTCGACAAAGATTACAATCGCACTGAGCTTGCCGAAACAAAAAAGAAAATAGACGTTTTGAGCAAAAAAATCCGTCGATCTTATCACAACAAGGACCGCGAAAATTTCGAAAAGTATCTCGACCAAAAGCGCAAGCTTCTCGACAGCTACTACGACAAGTCCCGCGAGTACGTTGATTCCGATGTCTTAAAAGCGATGGCCAAGGCAACCTCCAAGCCTATCCAAAACGCTGACTACCTACAGTCCAAGCAAATATTTGACAAAATTTACGATACGATCAAGAGTATGGAACGCATACTTCTCCAGCTCGAACAACACGCGTTGCGCATAAAGCTGGGCAAATACGTGGTAAAATACAGTACGGATATCGAAAAAACCATTCACGCATACGTTGACTATCTAGGCTGGACGTACATACTTCTCGGCAAAAACTCCAAAGGCTTTGAAGCAATCCAAAATGGCTTACACCTAATTGACTACAAAATCAACTCCAACAAAGCCGGCCACGACAAATACAACGACCTAAAAGAAAAGGGCGAGCCGATTCCTGCCGTAGTAAAGAAACAGCACGAGGAATACTGCGAATACACCTTGCAAAAGGCGCGCGCGCTTCGTCACATAGGTACGACCTACTACACCTACCGTTCCTACAAGGACAACTTTATCAAAGAAAATTACAACAAAGAGGAGCTTAACAAAAAATCCAAGTGGAATTTCAAAAACACTCTCAATCCTTACATAAAATGCAAAATGGCCGAGGGTCTTGCGCTCATGGACGAACCTAGCATAATCGAATACTTCTCCGAAACGCCAAAGCGCCAGGAAACCTATTCTAAAATGGTGTCAGGACTTAAATACAACGACCTTCTCTACGATTATTACGTGGCTCTCTACCGCAGAGATCACACTATCGAAACCTACGTGGGCATCAACGACAAGCTAAACGAACTGATTGAAGAAATTGACCGCAGTCCGTTCAGCGACGACCACAGACTAATTAAGATTTTGACGCTAAAAAACCAGCTTAATCACAAAATCTACAATCAGCAGGATGAGGCGGGTGTAAAGTACGAGAGCAGAGATACGCTAAGCAACCTGCTCGCAAAAGACCTCAAAACCATCGAATCCGTCCTCAACAAAAACATTTATTTTGACGAGGCAATGGAGGTTTACGTTTGCCAAAAGGTGCGCAAGCTTTACAGTGATATCGACGAGATCTTCAAAGCCCACTAAAAAAGCAGCCGTTTCGCCCAATCTTAATCAACAGTTTACAAACGTGTGCTAATTTTGTTTTAGTGCAATAAAATTGCTTTTACTTTCATAAAATATCATCATGCGGACAGTTTTGTCGCAAAAGGAGGAACAATGCTAAGCGAACTGTGGAATTCTTCGCCAGAAAATAGATTTTATATGATCGTAATGCTGTCGTATTTGCCGATTATGATTTTTTCAATATTCGTCAGCTACGGCGTAAACTCCAGCTTCAACAAATACTCTGGAGTGCGTTTGCGTTGCGGTCTTACCGCTGACCAAATAGCCAGACAAATTATGAACTCCAACGGCGTTTACTACCCTATCGTAAAAATTCGCGGTAGCCTTACCGACAACTTTAATCCAGAGACCGAAACCGTTTCGCTGTCCTCCACCGTCTACGGCTCGACCTCGGTGGCAGCGGCGGGGGTTGCCTGTCACGAAATAGGCCACGCGCTCCAATACGCCACCAAATACCCTCTTATCACCTTCCGTAGCAAGCTCGTACCGGTAGTTAACTTTGCCAACAAGCTCCTCGGCCCAATGATAATTATTGGCTGTATTTTTGGACTGTTCACGGCATACGGCGCGGTGGGCAATATCTTCGTGTACGCGGGGCTGATACTGTTTGGACTGTCAATGTTATTTTCTCTCGTCACTCTCCCCGTCGAGCTAGACGCAAGTCGTAGAGCGCTAAAGGCGTTGTCTGACGGTGGCTACGTAGAAGGCGACGAAAAGGCTATGGCAAAATCCGTTCTTCGCGCAGCCGCACTCACCTATCTTGCAGGACTGCTCGTTTCCACGTGGCAGTTTATGCGTTTTCTCGCCATCTTCTTGATGCGCAATAGAGACTAAAACAATAAAACAAATAGCATTACTGCGACAGAAAATTCAACTACTCTAGCGAAAAAACACTAAACCCCAGCCTTAATAAAAAGCAAAAAGAGAGAACGAATCGGTTTATCGCCGAAATACTCTCTCTTTTTTGTTATCAAATTATAAATTTTACACCAGCTTGCCGAGTAGATTAAGGAATCCAGCCACCTCGTCCACGTCGAGTTTTGCCACGTATTCGTTGAGTCGCTTAAGGTTGTCGCCGGCGCTACCGTCTACCACCTTTTTGAGATACGGATTAAAATACGGAATATTCTTTTCGGCAAGCCCGTTCATAATTTCCGTCACCCTAGCCTTGTGGTGTGCAACCATAGAGCGATACTTGTTTTGCAGGCGGAGTGCCTCTTTGTCGTCACACGCCATAGTGGCAATCACGCCGCGCACACTATTTCCCTTTGCCTTCCCCACCAAAACCTTGGTCATCAGCTCCTCTATCTCGCTTTTCGAAAAAAGCTCAAACTCGGCACGGCGACTGCTCACCGTTTCCACGCCCAAATCCTCCGCGAGCTTTGGCACGAGCTCAAACATTTTTAGCTGACTGTAATAATAATTGCGCACGCTGTTCAGCGACCGTCCGCTACGCTCCGCCATTTGTTGAAAAGCGATTTTTAGTCCTTCGCCCCTGTCGATCGTGGATTTTACCAACGAAAAAAGTTCTTTGGTTTGATTTATAGTCCAATTGTTTTCCATTTTTGCCTCCCGACCTAATCTTTGACAAAAATTACAGCAAATATACATACCTTAGCGAAACACAGCATAAATTTACATTGATGAACAACAAAATTAGCATTATTCACGATTTTCAAGCGGTGTTTCTAGTAAACGGTCGGTTTTCTGAAAGCAACTCGCTTATTGTCGACAGTGACCAAGTCCTTTTTTTGACGGTTTTGCCCCTCGAACCGCTCCACCTGTCCTACACGCTAAAAATCGTGGACAGCAAGGTGCTTTTGGGCGAGCCGTTTGGCAAAATTTACCGCTGTGGCGACGAGCTTCTTTTGCACCTGCTCCCGCGCTTTTCCTACGTTTACACCACTGAGCCACACCAGCCTCCCGCTGACACGCCAAAACTGCTTTTTGAGTGCGTAAAGAGCGGAGAGCTATCGTCCGCGCGCGAGCTTTTGACGGCAGAGCTAAGCGTAAATATCGACGACGAGGCCTTGCGCGAGTTTTTTGCGCCCTACGAGGAGGCTATTTCGTGCGGTGGCAAGTACTACTTGACGGCAAGCGACCAAGCCGAAGAATACTACTTCGTGCTAAAGCAGGGCAAGATCGACGACATAATCGCCAAAGAATAACCCCAAACAAAAAAAACGAGAGCACGCAACTCTCGTTTTATTATTTACTAATTTAACCACAAACGGAGCGTCAAATAGCCAAAATTTGCATCATAACCTTTTCCATACCCAGCTTATCGGTTATCAATCCACCCTTGTAATCGGAATCGAATTTATGCAATACGTCCACTATTTTTTTTAACCTCACGGGCGAAAACTGTGCCGCCTGCTTTGCCGCCATCTTAACGGCAAAATCCTTTACACCGAGGTTAGCAGCGATAGAATCCTTATCGGTAGTCACCGCCACGTACAGCAAGCGCCTAAAATGCGAATACACCGTGCCAAAAACTCCCGCAACCGAGGTATTTTCCAGCAAGCTGTAATAAATTTCCATAGCGCGCGCCCTGTCTTTTTTTGCCGCCGCATCGCCCAGCTCAAAGATCTTGAATTCCGGGTCAGGAAAAACCAGCGCCTCCACGTCCCCCTCGCTTATCATCTCCGTCCCGCGATAATCGAACAGCTTATCGAGCTCGTTTTCGATACGGAACATAAACCTACTGCATCGGCTTATGAGCAAATTCGCCGCATCAGTAGAAATTTTTCCACCCAGCGAGGTAATTTTTTTGTAAACCAGCTTTAGCAAAGTGCCCTCGTCCAGTCTCGAGCAGTCCACCACGGCACAATGCTTTACGATAGCGCTGAAATTTTTGGTCATAGAATTAGCCGTAAACAGCACTACGCTGGACGGCGACGGATCGTCGAAATACGAAACGAAATCCTTGAGGTCCTTGGTATAACCGTTCACTTCCACTACACGCCACTCACTCATAAACGGTAGCGACTGCGCCGCCGCCTTAATCTCACTAACTGAGGCGGTGTCGTCATAGTGCGAATAATTCATTTCTTCTAATCCACTAATCAGCGAAAAAAACCTTTTTACCGCAGTTTTGATGAGAAAATCGTCGTCACCCACTATGAGATAGCAGGGTTTTATTTCCGCCGCAAGCGACTGTTTCAGCTCGGTAACCTTCATATCACCATTATAATACAAAAGCCGTTTTTGCGCAAGTCAATTCTTGGTCAAAAACAGCCCTTTGCCCCAAGATAGCCGTAATAGCCAACTATTTTTTAGATTATGGGCTTAGTTTGACCTTTTTTACAAAACGATATAGTTTTTGGCGTCATGCCGTAGTTCGTTACGGACGACAATACACGTTTTTCAATCTTGCATCCGTACAATCTCTCCGTCAAAACAAATTAGTCGGCACGGGCAGGTCGTCGTTGCTCACCGCTTTAACTAAACTTATCGCGCTTTTTATTGCAGCGGGCGCAGTCGTCGTATCGTTGGACTTTATTGTAGCGGAAAGCACCACGAGCTTCTCGTCAACGAGGCGCAGAATGGTGTGATTGCCCAGACAAAACAAGGTGTTTTTTGCCCCGTTCCACCTGTCCATAATTTTGTCACTCAACTCTCGCACTTCCACTCCGTCCACGCTCTCGGGAGCATCACCAACAATTCGGTCAATCTCATATAATCCGTCCAAAATTTCACTGTACAAACGAGTGGTAAAAATCATTTCCCACACAGCAAACCCAATGATAACCGCCATCGCAAGGCTGATAACAACCAATTTTTTCACCATGCGCCCCCTTTAATTTTGAGTTTTGCGGTAAAGCACTTGCCCACCTTGGGCGAAGCGTACAGCGTGCCGTCCTGACGCAAATCCCCGTACAAAATTTCCTTTTCGTTTTTAACGCCAAACGACCGTACCGCCTTAAGCACCGCGTCTGTACTTAGCCCCGCAAGCGCAAGATTCTCCTTTTGCCAAACACCGTCCACAACCAATGCCAAGGGCAAATATGCAGGGGATGCTTGAGTTGGGTCTTTCGGCTTTTCAATTACGCACATATTGCCGTTGGTCTCGATAATCGCGTACTCGATTTCATTCAAATCTACGTACCCGCTCGTGCGGATCGATTCAATAAGGTCGTTCATATTTATATTAAGCTTTTTTAGATTTTCATAAATAATGCCGTCTTTGTTCATCACAAGCATGGGCTTACCGCTAAGCAACCTGCGCACCTTTTGACTTTTGCGCGCGATAAACGACAGCAAAACATGCAAAAAAGTGAGCGTAATAATGGGCACGATACCGCTATAAAACGGAATATACGGGTCGTTGATGGGGATACACACAATCTCGGCAATTATGAGCGTAATAACCAGCTCCATAGGCTGCATTTCGCCTATCTGCCTTTTGCCCATAAGCCTAATGCACAAAAAAACTATTACGAAAATTACCACAGATTTGATAAAAACTACCAGCATATTTTTAGTATAAATAAAACCGCCCACTTTTAGCCAAAAATTTGCTCTTTATATTGCTTTGGTCACAAATTTCCGCACACGTCCAAGCTAATTTCGCACCAAAGTTCACCTGCAGAGCACAAAAAAGCGGACTTAAAAATTTCAAATCCGCTTTTCGATATTAGTTTGGTTCTTTAATCCCAACGCTTTAACTATTTGCTTTTGAATTAATCTTGAGCCTTTTTCCAAACGACAGGGGTTTTGCCGTCGGTGTCGTAGTGCCAATAGTTGCCGTCATAATCCGTTCCGGCAGCGTTGAGCGCAGGCTCGGTTTCGCTGTAATAGTAACGGGTATCGGATGTAATTGCAGCATTATTGTTACCTATCGAAATTTTATTCCAATCTTCTGCACTGCCTTTGTAAAATACGTTTGTCAAGCTACTGCAACCAAAGAACGCATTTTCTCCTATACTCGTTACACTATTTCCTATCTCTATACTTGTCAAGCTACTGCAACTTCGGAACGCATACATCCCTATATTTGTTATTCCGTTACCTAATTTTACACTTGTCAAGCTACTGCAGTAACGGAACGCATGATTTCCTATACTAGTAACACTATTCGGTATCTCTATACTTGTCAAGCTACTGCAACCAGAGAACGCACTATCTCCTATACTCGTTACACTGTTTGGTATTGTTAATTTTGTTACTAACTGGTTATTTAAGTACAAATTATTTTCATAATATAATGGATTTGAATTATATTGACTAAATGCTATTTTGCACCATGCTTCTATATCTGTTATATATACTCCTTTCAAGCTACTGCAACCAGAGAACGCATCTTTCCCTATACTAGTAACACTATTCGGTATCTCTATACTTGTCAAGCTACTGCAACCATAGAACGCACTATCTCCTATGCTCGTTACACTGTTTGGTATCTCTACACTTATTAGACTACTGCAGTCAGCAAACACCCAACTATCTATACTCGTTAC
>JAFQMX010000039.1 GCA_017396125.1 Clostridia bacterium | reverse complement strand
TATACTAATCAATTTTTTGATCTCGCCATTCGTTACGGCAAAATCTAAAATTTGCTTGGATAACTTCAAAATATTAGCCATCTTATCCGCACCCTCTGCCAGTATGTCTGGCGTAAGTCTTTGACCGTAATACTCCGAAAAATCAAACTGATTTGCTATCATCATATAGTTACGATGAAAAAATCTACTTTTTGCGTGAATTACGATAGGTAGTATAGGAGCTTCGCCTTTTACTGCAAACATCACCGCACCTGCCTTAACGTCTTGCACGCTTTCATCAACGCGGTTTCGCGTACCTTCAGGAAATAACGCAACAGCTTCGTCTTTTTTAAGATAGTTGACTGTAGTTCTTATAGAAGAAATATCCGCCGCTCCTCTATCAACGAAAATCACTTCAAGTTTTTTGCAAATAAAATTAAGAAATTTATTTTTTGAAAGTTCCTTTTTACCGAGAATATGTCTGTATCCTGGAACGAATAAAACCATCAAAACTATGTCCGTCCATTTTAGGTGGTTGGCTATGGCAACGTGTTTTCCTTTGGGTACGTTGCGCTTGCCAATTACTACGGTAGGAAATAAAATCTTTCCTGGAAGGTAAAAAAATCCTTTCAAAAAAGAATACAGTCGGTTCTTTTTTTGCGAATTTTTTTTCATCTTTTCTCCTTTGCAATCAGTCTTTCAATCTCACTTGCAACTTCTTCAACCGTCATAAAAGTAGAATCAATTTCTATAGCATCGTCTGCTTTTTTGAGGGGAGAAATTTGTCTATTCATATCATTATAGTCTCGGATAATTATGTCCTGTTTTATAGTTTCATACTCGCAGTCGCACCCTTTAACTCTTAATTCTTCGTATCGTCTTTTGGCGCGTTCTTCAACCGAAGCAACGAGAAAAATCTTTATTTCAGCATCAGGCAAAACATGTGTACCTATATCTCTTCCGTCAAGAATACAGTCACTTTTTGCGGCTATATACCTTTGGAGCTCAACTAGTTTTTCACGAACAGGCTTAAGCGCAGAAACGGCGCTGGCGAGCGCAGAAATATGATGCTCACGAATAGCCTCGCTTACGTCCTCGCCATCCAAATATATGCGCATAGGCACTACGGAGTTATCTATTTCTATTTGAGTAGAATCAAGAATTTTTTCTATCGCCGAAATATCGTCAATAGAAGTATTTGTTTTGTAAGTTTTGAGTGCAAGCGCCCTGTACATGGCACCGGTATCAAGATAAAGCATACCCGTCTTTTTTGCAAGAAGCTTTGCTATTGTACTCTTTCCTGCTCCGCTTGGTCCATCAATTGCTATTTTCATGATTTTCTCCAATTAGTTTATTTGTCCCACGCAAGTATACGTGATTCGAGTTTTCGGTATAAGCCAAAATCATAAGCCTAATAATGCCCTTTTCCGCTCCGTCAAACTCCGGCTCGTTAACGCTAAAAAGTGACGGATTCTTGCCCTTTTCGTAAAGCTTACGAATTGCCGTCGCAGGACAAGTCACAGTAAGATCAGTCGTAGTGCTGACTATTACGCAAACTATACTTTCCGTCTCCAAGGCATTACGGCAAACCATTTCGCAATAAAGTTCAACTACGCGTTCGTTTATAATTTCCCGCGAATTTTCCGCATATATAGCTCCTCTCAAAGCTTTTAATTTCATCTATACCTCCTTGGCAGCGCAAAGGCCTGCCTTGTAGCCTGTTGACCACGCAATTTGCAGATTATAGCCACCTGTTTCAGCGTCAATATTCAACACCTCACCAGCAAAATATAAGCCCTTGACAAGCTTACTTTCCATAGTCGAAGGATTGACCTGCGACACATCAACGCCTCCAGCCGTAATAATTGCTTCCTCCTTTGGCGCAAGGGATGTAACGGTAAATTCCAGATTTTTAAGCGCGTCAACAAGCCTTGCACGCTCTTCTTTTGTAATTGAATTCACAGGCTTAGACGCATCAATTCTTGCTCTATCCAAAACCGTCACAATCAACGATTTAGGCAAAAGCGTCGGCAAAATATTCTTTATCGCTTTATTGAGGTCAAGCGAAAAATCACGCAAAATTCTATCATCCAATTGCTCTTTACTCAAAGCAGGCTTAAGGTCGATAGAAATCTTTTGCGGAAACTGCTTGCGATTTATTTTGGAAGAAAGCGTCAAAATAATTGGCCCGCTAACTCCATTAGAGGTGAACAGCATTTCGCCAAACTCGCTATAACCTGCAACTTTTGCAGTAACGTTTTTAAGTGAAAGCCCCTGCAAATCCTTTACATTTTCTTTGATATGCAAAGCTGTCAAAGCAGGAATAGGCGGTATGATTTTATGTCCAAATTTTTTGGCAAAAGCGTATCCGTCACCCGTACTACCCGTGGACGGATAAGTAATTCCACCGGTTGCAATTATAACCTTTTTGGCGGTTATTTTTTGCGACAAGCCGTTGTAATCCAGATCGATACAAAACTCATCTCCATCCTTATCAACGCCCACAACTCTTCTTTCGGTGAAAAAATCGGCATCAAGGTTGCTGACTAAAGCTTTCGTAACGTCGCTAGCCTTGTCACTAAGCGGAAATACGCGATTACCACGCTCAGTCTTTTGTTTTAGCCCAAGCGACTCAAAAAATTTGACCGTTTCTTCGGGCGGAAACGAAAACAAACTGCCCATTAAAAATTTAGAATTATTTACGACGCAATCCAAAAAATCACGGGGTGCACAAAGGTTGGTAAGATTACACCTACCCTTACCCGTAATATAAATTTTCTTGCCTGCCTTTTCGTTTTTTTCGATTAAGCAAACTCTTTTGAATTGCCTGCCGGCAACCAGCGCGGACATAAGCCCAGCCGCACCAGCGCCAATAACGGCTATATCGTAATTTAGCGTTTCCATAGTAGATATAGTATATAATAAATCAAAAAAAATTGCAACAATTGAATGATTGTTGTATTAACGTATTTTGTAAGAAAAGTAAATTATAAAAGCTATACAAATCCATTAAAAAAGAGTGATTGTACATCACTCTTTTTTAGCTATTAAATATTTATAGAATAGTTCTAATCTTTTATCCATGGAGTTGGAACTCCATCTACGTATCTCCAATAATTACCATTATAATAACTTCCATTTTCACTTAATTCCGGTTCAGTTTCCGAATAACAGTAAACAATTAAATTTTCTGTTGGATTGTATATATATACATCCTTCCAATTAATTTTAGTTCCTTTATAAAATATAGAAGTTATTTTGCTACTGCTAATTATATCACTTATATAAGTTGTCAATATCAAATGAAAATTTAACTTCAAAACAAAAGAGACTACAGAATTTCCATAGTCTCTTTGGATTTTAATTTATATTAAGCAAAAACAATTATACAGGCTGAACCTTGCAGTCGCTGCCGTAGATGGTTTTGTCAATGCCCTTTTCTGCAGCTTCACGTCTCTCAAAGAAAGGAATAGCAAGCTGTGGGAACAAAGCATAGGTCAAAACGTCTTCTTCGCTTCTCACGTACTGCTTGATCTCATTCTTGTAGTTCTCGAGCTCTGGCTTGAGTCTGTCAGCAGGACGCTCGGTGATTCTTGGAGTATCGCCGATAATCTTCTTGATGATTTCCTCGGACGGCTCGATAGGAAGCTTACCGTATTCACCGGCAAGAACTGCCTTGGTTTCCTTGGTAACCATCTTGTATCTCTCGCCTGCAAGCACGTTGAGAACTGCTTGAGTACCAACGATCTGGCTGGATGGAGTTACGAGTGGTGGGTAACCGAGGTCTGCTCTAACGCGTGGAACTTCTTCCAAAACTTCCTGCAATTTATCTTCCTTACCCTGCTGCTTGAGCTGGCTGATAAGGTTAGAAAGCATACCGCCTGGAACTTGATAAATAAGCGCGTTAACGTCAACCTTAAGTACCTTAGGGCTGAGGATTCCATCGTCGGAAAGTCTCTTTGCTACACCACTAAAGTACTTGGTAACCTCGTTGAGAGAATTAAGATCAATTCCAGTATCATACGGAGTATCCTTCAAAGTAGCAATCATAGACTCGGTAGAAGGCTGGCTGGTTCCGTTTCCGAGTGGAGAAAGCGCGGTATCCACGATATCACAACCTGCTTCGATAGCCTTGAGGTTGGTCATGTCACCAGTACCTGCAGTATTATGAGTATGGAGATGGATAGGAACTTTAACAGCTTCCTTAAGTCTGGATACGAGTTCGTATGCCTTGTAAGGAAGGAGAAGGTTTGCCATATCCTTAATACAGATGATATCCGCACCCATCTTTTCAAGTTCAACTGCGAGATTCACAAAGTAATCTACGGTATGAACTTCGGAAGTGGTATAGGAGAAAGCTGCTTCTACAGTTCCGCCATACTTCTTAGTGCTCTCGATAGCCTGTCTCATATTACGAGGGTCGTTGAGCGCGTCGAAAATTCTGATAATATCAATACCGTTTTTGATACTCAAACGACAGAAAGCATCAACAACGTCGTCAGCATAGTGCTTGTAACCCAAAAGGTTCTGTCCACGCAAAAGCATCTGAAGCTTGGTATTTGGATAAGCCTTTCTGAGTTGGCGAAGTCTTTCCCATGGATCTTCGTTGAGGTATCTCAAGCAAGAGTCAAAGGTAGCACCACCCCAAGCTTCAAGAGCATAGAAGCCAACCTTGTCAAGCTTTTCTGCAATCGGAAGCATTTCCGACAATTTCATTCTCGTTGCTGCCTGCGACTGATGAGCGTCGCGGAGAACGGTTTCCATACTTTTAACTTTATGCATAATTTTCTCCTTATAATTAGCCAAACAAAGCGATCAATACGCCTGCGGCAACTGCCGAACCGATTACGCCGGCAACGTTTGGACCCATAGCGTGCATCAACAAATAGTTTTGTGGATCTTCTTTACGGCCCATATCCTGAGAAACTCTCGCCGCCATTGGAACTGCGGATACACCTGCACTACCAATGAGCGGATTAATTTTCTTCTTAGAGAACAAGTTCATAATCTTAGCGCAAACTACACCACCAGCAGTTCCGAAGCAGAATGCAGTAAGACCAAGAGCAACTATTCCGAGCGATTTAACGGTAAGGAAGGTAGTACCAACTGCCTTAGCACCTACGCAAACGCCGAGAATAATAGTCACTATATTAATAAGTTCGTTGGTTGCAGTCTTAGCAAGACGCTCGGTTACCATACCCTCTTTGAAGAGGTTACCAAGCATCAACATACCAAGAAGTGGAAGCGCCGACGGCAAGACAAGTCCGCAAATGAGAGTTACCGCAATAGGGAAATAATCTTTTCTCTCTTGGTAACAACACGAAGCTGCTCCATCTTGATGAGTCTTTCTTCTTTGGTAGTAAGAAGCTTTGCGATAGGCGGCTGAATAATAGGTATAAGAGCCATATACGAATACGCTGCAACTGCAATTACTGCAAGATAGTCAGGTGCAAGCATCTGAGATACATAAATCGCAGTAGGACCGTCAGCAACACCAATAATTGCAACTGCACCAGCAAGAGCAGCATCGCCAAACAAAAATACACCAGCAAAGAAAGTGAGGAATACGCCAAGCTGAGCTGCCGCACCAAGCAAAAAGCTCTTAGGGTTAGCAATCAGTGGGCCAAAGTCAGTCATCGCACCTATTCCAAGGAAGATAAGCGGCGGATAAATAACCTTGCTTACACCCATTGACAAGAAATGCAACAAACCAGTATCTTCATCAAACAAAACACCAATATTAGAGCCGTTCTCATCATAAAAACTAGCTCCAGGTATGTTTGCAAGCATCATACCAAACGCTATCGGAACAAGCAAAAGCGGTTCAAATTTCTTTACTATAGCAAGGTAAAACAACACAAGCGATATAGCAATCATTATGTAGTTTTTCCACTCTCCAAACTCTATCGAGTGAAAGATACCCGTGCTTTCCCAAAGATTTTTGAGCGCTTCGCCAATATTTAGCGAAAACAAAAAATCCATTTTTACCTCCGCAAAATTATGCGATAACTGCGAGAGTCGCTCCGCTTTCTACGTTATCACCCTTCTTAACAGTAAAGGTTACAACACCGTCAGCACTTGCTACGATATCATTTTCCATCTTCATAGCTTCAAGAACGAGAATTTTGTCGCCCTTCTTAACAGATGCACCGTTAGCAACCGCAAGATTAAGTATAAGTCCTGGCATTGGAGCTTTAACTTCTGATCCACCAGCTGGTGCAGCAACAGGTGCAGGAGCTGCTACCGGAGCCGGAGCTGGAGCCGCTACAGGAGCTGCCTTTGGAGCTGGAGCTGCCACTGGCTGGGCAACAGGAGCCGCAATAACTGCGCCACCTGCAACTTCTTCTATTTCTACGTCGAAAGCTTTTCCGTTTACGTTAACTACAAATTTTCTCATAATTTCATCAAATTAAATATGTCTGATTTTTTTGATAACAAACGGAGTTGGCT
>JAFQMX010000006.1 GCA_017396125.1 Clostridia bacterium | reverse complement strand
TAGTTATACATGAATTTGGACACTATATTGCAGGAAAATTAATTTCATCAGGCTCAAAAAAGGTAATTGGTCTAGTGAAATCCATAGGTTTCAAACCCGTGTCACATCTATCGGGATAGGTCAAAGCATACTGTATCGGAAGTTCCATGCTTGTAACGCCCATCTGTGCCAAAACAGCTCCATCGTTGTATTCCACCATAGAATGCACTATGCTTTCGGGATGAATTATATAGTCTATATTTTTGGTAGAAAACAATCTTGCTGCTTCTATAATTTCTAAGCCTTTATTTACCATTGTCGCACTGTCTACGGTAATTTTTTTGCCCATAGACCAATTTGGATGTTTTATAGCCTGGGCAGGAGTAACGGTTTTCAAAAACTCTCTATCCTTACCAAAAAATGCACCGCCACTTGCCGTGAGAATAATTCTCTTTACGTCACGCCCTTTTAGGTCACCGAGAATTTGCCATACAGCCGAATGCTCGCTGTCTACCGGCAAAATTTTCGCCTTACTCTTGGCAAGCTTTTCCAAAACGATTTCGCCACCGGCAACGATACTTTCTTTGTTGGCAAGAGCAATTAATTTATCGTTTTCTATCGCCGTAAGAACAGGCGCAAGCCCGTCCATACAGCTTACGGCAACAACTACTATATCTACTTCTTCGAGTGCGCACGCAAAAGTCAAAGCCTCTTTACCACGCACTAAATTAACGTCCACAGGTACAAAAAAGTCTTGGGATGCTTTTTCATCATATATACCCGCAAAATTAGGAGAAAATTCCGCTATTTGCTCGGAAAGTAGATCAGTACTGCTTTTTACGACAAGAGCAGTAACATTAAACTTGTCAGGGTGCCTACGAACCACACTGAGAGCTTGTCTGCCTATAGAACCGCTGCTACCTATGATTGCTATATTTTTCATACGCACAAGAACAAAAAATAAACGTAATAAACTAGCGCACAGAAAATCATTCCGTCCACTCTATCCATTACACCACCGTGCCCCGGCAACAATTTGCCGTAATCCTTTATACCGCATTTTCTTTTTATAATCGACGCAATCAAATCACCCGCTTGGGTAGCAACCGCCCCAAAAAATCCGAGTGCAAGAAAATGCAAAACGTCGTTGCCCTTGCCAAAAAGTCCGAGTCCTATTGAAGAAAGAACTCCACTCATCGCAAGCAAGTAAACGATTATAGCGGCAAACATTCCGCCAAGCAAACCGCCAACAGCACCCGAAACAGTTTTTTTTGGGCTGATTTTAGGACAAAGCTTGGGTCCCTTGAGCGCTGAACCAACAAAGTATGCCATAGAATCGGTAAGCGGAGAAACCAAGAAAATCAGAATTATGCCCACCGTGCGGTATACGTTATCTCCACCGCCAAAGTAATTTATCCCTAGCATATAAGTCATTACAGCAACTGGATAAATCATTACAAACATCGTACTTAGTACGCGTTTCATTTCAATTTTTTTTAAAACAAGCTTCAACAAAAGCAATACGATAAAGATCGCAACCAGCACTAAAAAGAATACGGTAATTCCGTCGCTACCATTATTTTCGGCAACAGCGAATGCAGCGTAGCCGATTACTATTAGTCCGTATACAAAAATTGAATATGGTTTTGTACCGAAAGCACTAAATGCTTTCATCATTTCGTATGCGCCCGCTACCATCAAGAACAATACGAACACGTCAAAAACAATGTTTGTAAGTTTTAGCGCAGCAAACGCTACCAAAGCAAAGAATAAGAATATAAAACTTCCGGTAATAATTCTTGTTTTCATCATACTCCCCCGAAACGCCTATTTCGGCATCCGAATTCATCTAAAATGGTACTAAGATCAGCCTCGGAAAAATCTGGCCAAAGCGTATCCAAAAAGAACAGTTCAGCGTATGCTGCTTGATACAGCATAAAATTGCTGAGCCGTTTCTCTCCGCCTGTTCTGATTATTACATCAGGGTCAGGCAAACACGCAGTGTATAAATTTGACGAAAAAGTCGCCTCGTTGACAGGCTCACCTTTTGCAATCGCTCTGTTTACAGCAGTAATAATTTCTGCTCTACCGCCGTAATTGAGCCCGATATTGACAACTCCGCCGTCACAATCACTCGTCAAAATTTTTGCCTGCAAAATAATGTCGCGAGCATCGCCAAAAACAGACGTATCACCCATAAAAACGAGTTTAACGTTGCGTTTTTTCATCTCCACCGCAACCTCTGGCAAGCCCTTTTTTATTAAAGAAATCAACCCATCAACTTCTTCTTTGGGTCGATTCCAGTTCTCGGTAGAAAACGCATAAAATGACAAATACGGAACGCCCATTTTTAAAGCGTGTTCCGTAACTGTTCTCATGGTTTTTATACCTTCTTTATGTCCGGCATTTCTGGGCAACAATCTTTTCGTTGCCCATCTGCCGTTCCCGTCCATAATAAACGCTATGTGACGGGGTAATTTTTGATTAGACTTCAAGAATTTCCGCTTCCTTTTCCTTAAGCAACTTTTCTATAAGTTCTATATTTTTGTCCAAAATTTTCTGAACGTCGTTCGAATAAGACTTTTCGTCATCTTCGGTGATAATGTTGTCCTTCTTGAACTTCTTTAATACTTCCAAAACATCACGTCTTTCGTTACGAAGAATTACCTTGGAATCCTCGCAGGTCTTTTTGATTTGTTTTACGAGTTCCTTTCTTCTGTCAGCAGTAAGCTGTGGGAAAACGAGGCGAATAACTTTACCGTCGTCACTTGGCGTAATACCAATATCAGATGCTTGAATTGCTTTTACAACGTCTTTAAGCATAGAAACGTCCCAAAGAGATATAGCGAGCATTCTTGGTTCTGGTACGGATATGTTAGCCATCTGCGGAAGTTGGGTAGGAGTTCCGTAATAATCTACAACGATTTTGTTGAGAATCTGCGGATTAGCTCTTCCTGCTCTGACCGACATAAGTTCATTTTTAAGATGCTCTATTGCCTTTGCAATAGACGCTTCGTATTTATCAAATCCTGCTTTTACTTGTTCATTCATTATTGGCATAGTAGTTCCTCCGTGGTCGTATAAACGACTGTTTGATCTATTATATCAAATTTTCACCTATTAGACAACTGTTTTGGCTAAAATAGTGCGCGTCAAGGCAATTTTGTCTAACAAATTATCTTATTAACTAATACTACAATTAGCAAATAAGCGTTCCTATTTTTTCGCCCATAGCAGCACGAATCAATCCGTCTGGTGTATCAAGTCCAAATGCAAGAATAGGCATCTTGTTTTCCATACACATGGTTATCGCAGTAAAGTCCATTACATTCAAACCCTTATTTATAACGTCCATATACGTGAGATTATCGAGCTTCTTTGCGTTTGGATTTTTCTTAGGGTCGCTGTCGTAAACACCGTCGATATTTTTTGCCATAAGCAGTGCATCAGCTTTAATCTCAGTTGCACGCAACGCTGCGCCCGAATCGGTAGAAAAATACGGGTTACCGGTTCCGCAAGCAAAAATAACAATTCGTCCACATTCAAAATGTCTAAGAGCCTTACGCAAAATAAACGGCTCAGCAACGGTATTGATAGGCAAGGCGGTTTGAACTCTGGTAGGCACGCCTTTCTTTTCGATAGCGTCCTGGAGCGCAAGAGCGTTCATAACGGTTGCAAGCATACCCATATAATCCGCTGCAACTCTATCCATGTTAGTACCCTGTCTACCGCGCCAGAAGTTTCCACCACCAACTACAACAGCAATTTCAATACCTTTATCGTGCAAAGTTACGAGCTGGTCAACAACCTTATCCACCATTTCTGCATTGATGCCGTTGCCCTGATGACCTGCAAGCGCTTCTCCGCTTATTTTCAAAAGAATTCTCTTGTACATAAACTTTCTCCTACTAAAAATAAAGGACAACGGGTGACCGCTGTCCTTTCAAAAATCAATGATTAATTACCGCTAGACATCTTAGCGATTTCTTCAGCAAAATTTTCATTTTTCTTTTCAAGACCTTCGCCCATAACGAAACGGGTGAAACGCTTGAGGGTGATGGTAGTTCCAAGCTTTTTAGCCTGAGCAGCAACCAAAGCGGAAATAGTGATAGAAGGATCTTTTGCAAAATCCTGATCGATAAGACAAATTTCCTTGTAGAACTTGCCGATACGACCTTCAGTCATCTTCTCGAGAACTGCAGCAGGCTTGTTAGCGTTCTTAGGATCGTTCATAGCCTGAGCCTTGAGGATTTCTCTCTCGTGAGCAACTTCTTCTGCAGGAACCTCGTCGTTATAAATGAATCTTGGACCAAATGCTGCAATATGCATAGCGATATCATGACACATAGTGCGGAATTCTTCATTTGCATTGATTTCAGCACTGGTTTCAGTCTCAAGCAAAACGCCAATCTTTCCCCCCATATGGATGTATGCTTCCTGACATCCACTAGGAATTTCGTGTCTTACGAAACGACGGAAAGAAATCTTTTCACCAGTCTTAGCGGTGGTGTCGTTGATGCAACCAAGAACGGTGTTTCCGTTCATAGCCATAGCAAGAAGCTCGTCGTTGTTTGCTGGATTGTTCTTAGCAACGATTTCAGCAATTTCTTTACCTAGAGTGGTAAATACGTCACCACGAGCAACGAAGTCGGACTCACAGTTGATTTCTACGAGAGCGCCAACCTTGCCGTCTTCGCTCATATAAGCTGCTACAACGCCTTCAGATGCAATACGTCCTGCCTTTTTAGCAGCAACACTTACACCACGTTCACGAAGGTACTCGGTAGCCTTATCCATATCTCCGTCGGTATGAGTAAGAGCCTTTTTACACTCCATCATGCCTGCACCGGTAATTTCACGCAACTTTGCAACGTCTTTTGCAGTAAATGCCATAATTATTTCTCCTCCGATACTTCGGTATTAGCTTCTGGCTGAGCAACCTCTTCGGTAACCTCTGCCTCTTTCGCTTCCTTAGCCTTAATAAGAGCAAGACCTTCTTCGCCTTCACTAGCCTCGATAACTGCGTTAGCCATAGCGCCTGCAATAAGCTTAATAGCGCGGATAGCGTCGTCGTTACCAGGGATAACGTAATCAACTTCGTCAGGATCGCAGTTGGTATCAACGATACCTACGATAGGGATATTAAGGCTTCTTGCCTCTGCAACTGCCAAGTGCTCTTTCTTAGGGTCAACTACAAAAAGTGCGCCAGGAAGAGTTCTCATATCCTTGATTCCGCCGAGGTTGGCTTCGAGCTTGTCTCTTTCTGCGATGAGTTTGATAACTTCCTTTTTAGGAAGAAGCGAAAACTCGTTCATTTTTTCCATATTGTTGAGCTTGTTGAGTCTTTCTACTCTAGATCTCATAGTGGTGAAGTTGGTAAGCATACCACCAAGCCAACGGTTGTTTACATAATACATACCGCACTTCTGTGCTTCCTGCATAATAGCTTCCTGAGCCTGTTTCTTGGTTCCTACAAACAAGATAGACTTACCGGTTTCCGCAACGGACTTAATGAAAGCATAAGCTTCATCGATAAGGCCAACGGTCTTTTCGAGGTTAACGATATAGATATCGTTTCTTGCGGTGTAAATGTACTTCTTCATTTTCGGATTCCACTTTCTGGTTGGATGTCCGAAGTGAACGCCAGCTTCCAAGAGCTGCTTCATAGATACTACGTTTGACATAAAATTTCCTCCTGTTTATTACCTCCTCAAGACTCAACTCTGCCTTGTAACGTCGACAGTAAAAATTTTTATCGACGCAACAGCAAGGCAAATCCTCTCGAGTGCGTTTTAAACCTGGATAATTATATCAAAAAGTTTATATAATGGCAAATAAAAATAAGCAGTTTTTCATATTTTTTTACAAAAAACTGCTTATTTTTTTACTAAATTAAGGTTCTTTTCAAATTATTGCTTATGATGACCGCATTTGCAACCTTCACCATGCTCATGATCGCAATCACAATGTTCTTTTTCACCATCGCAATCGCATTCAC
>JAFQMX010000038.1 GCA_017396125.1 Clostridia bacterium | reverse complement strand
GTAGCGACGACGCGATGAGGCTGGAAAATCCAAAAAGAATGTCGCTGGAAGAGGCTGTAGAGTTTATAAAAGAGGATGAGCTTTTGGAGGTTACTCCGCTAAATATCCGTATCAGAAAAAAGGAGCTTAAGGCAAAACATGGCTTCCACGCCAAAAAGTAATAAGTGCACTTTTTTAGCGCCGTGTTAAAAAAACGGAGGACGTATGTCGATTTTTAGAGACAAGGAGTTTATAAAAAAGGTTGTGATGCTGTCTATTCCGATAGCGTTGCAAAATTTGATAACTTCTATTTTGAATATATTCGACCAGGTTATGGTGGGCTGGCTACCAAAAGAAATTGCGGACAACGCGCTTTCGGCAGTGCTACTTGCAAACCAAATTGTTTTTATTTTTCAAATCATACTTTTTGCATCAAGCAACACCGTAAATATTTTCGTGGCACAGTATACGCATAGCGGTAGGCAAAAGGATATTCCCAAGCGCATAGGATTTTTGCTGATTTTCAACCTTTTTATTGCGGTAGTCGTGATGTTGGTTTGTAGATTTTTCCCTAATATCGTCATAGGAATTTTTAGTCCTAGTGCCGAGTATAAGCATATGGCGGAAGAATTTTTGAGCGTGGTATGTTTTAGCTTTTTGCCTATGAGCATATCAGTAACGTTCAGCTTTACGATGCGTGCAATCAAGCGTATGAGGGTTGCGCTTATGGCAAACGTTATAGCCGTCGTGCTCAATATGCTCTTCAACTATTGGTTTATGTTCGGTGGTTTTGGCGTTAAGCCTCAGGGACTAATCGGCGCGGCTTATGGCACGATTTTGTCTAGAATAATCGAGATGCTTATCATAGTGGGTGGACTTATCGTATGCAAATATCCGCTTGTTGCAAAGCCGAAAACTATGTTTGGCTTTGGCGACGGATATTTTAGAATATTTATCAAAATGTTTGTTCCGATACTGTGCAATGAGCTGTTTTGGGTGCTTAGCACTACGCTTTATCTTACCGTTTATGATAAGCTGCCAAACAGCGCGGTTGTTCTTGCAGCAGTTAATATCGCAAATAGCGTCAATAATATAATTTCGGTGGCTATGATTGGTGTGGGTAGCGCCTCTGGTATAATAATCGGCAATATTTTGGGTGACGGCGACGAACAAAAGGCGCGTGAGTACGCCAAAAAGAGTTTGATTTTTTCGTTTTGGCTGGGTATAGGAATAGGCGCAGTAATAGTAGTGTCGGCGTTCTTTGCTCCGTCGTTTTTCAAAAACGTTTCGGGCGAGGCTCAAGAAACGGCGCGCAACTTGCTGTTTATGTTTGGCGCAACGGCAGTGCTTCGTTCGCTTACGTTTATGCTCATAATCGGAATTTTGCGCTCGGGCGGTGACACGACCTTTTGTATGCTCATCGAAACTGCGGCGATTTGGTTGGTATCGGTTCCGCTTGTCGTAGTGGGCGGATTGGTGTTCAAATGGAATATTTATATTTTGTATATGCTCACCAACGTCAGCGAAGTAGTTAAAATCGTATTTTGCGTGGTTAGGGCAAAGGGCGATAAGTGGTTGAAACTTAAGACGGTCAAGCCACGCGCCGAGAAACCTGCAGAAGCTGACTAGCGATAAAATCGGCTGCAATTAGCAAAAATAAATTTAATATTGGCCAAAGGGTTTGTACGGTAGATGCGTATAAAACCCTTTTTTTGTGTCAATAATCAGTCAGGGAGGCGGAAATGAAAAGATTTATTTTGCTTGTAGGAGTAATTTTGCTGCTCGTCGGAGTGAGAATTTTGGATAGGGGAATTTTGCGAGTGTCTGACAGCGGAGATTTTTTCGTGCAGACCGAGCAGGGTATGGAGCAGGCTAAAATTCCGCTACTCAACACCGCCGATTCGTATCAGCGACTTGATACGTGCGGTGTTACGCTGACCGAAGCACTTTCGCGTATGAGCGCAAGAGCTGTGATGATCGAGAGTCTGGACGATATGCAAATTTATTATTGCTACTCACCGTATATCAAGCACAGCGTTTTATTAAAAGGTAAAACAGTTAACCTTATGATAGCCGTGCGGGATAGCGATATGATAATCGGTTCACCGCTGATAAAAGGCTGTTACTAAAGGCAGTTGTAAAAAAAATATATACGGTTCCCAAAAATTTGACCATACGTTGTCAAAAAAAATATTTTATTTTGCCTGACAAACTCGGGTATAAAATAAATTTAGTTGTCAATAATTCTATTCACGGAGGTAAATATGAAAGCTTATCATTCTAATAATCCAAAGACGAAAAACTACAAAACGGCGATAATTTCTCTTGCCGTATGCGGTGTGCTGGTGGCGGTATCCGTTGCGCTTGCGTTGGGACTGTCGCTCAGACAAAAGGACGTACCGGTAGAGCCGGTAGTAAACAATCCTATTACCTACACCATGCCTATTGCGGGCGCTGAGGCAGGACAGGAATTTAGCGTAGATAAATTGGTATACAACAAAACGCTTAATCAGTGGCGTACTCACAACGGTGTGGACTTTGCGTGCAATAAGGGCGCGGAAGTACTGGCTATTTACGACGGCACCGTGACCAAAGTAGAAGTAACTACGCTGGAGGGTACGGTTGTGGAAATCGACCACGGTGAAGGTTTGGTCGCTACCTATAAGGGCTTGGAAAACGTTACGCTTAATAAGGGCGATAAGGTTACTTCGGGACAAAAAATCGGTGAAATCGGCACTATGATGACTGAATCGCTGGAAGGCTACCACTTGCATCTCGAAATGACGCTAAACGGCAAATTCGTAAATCCTATGGATTATTTGCCTAGCAGTCAGGAAAAGTAAGGCGCTTAGCAAACAAAATTGCCGTAATTTCGGCAGACCAAAGGGTACGGAACACTCCGTACTTTTTTTGTTTGCTTTTCGGTCTAGCAAAAAACCGTTTGTCAAAAAAGAAAAACTTCTTTTTTGGTGGCATAAACGGCTTTGACTAAAATTGTGCTATGTGGTATAATCAAGTAAACAGCGCAAAACAATGCTTTATGACGGTGCATACGATGCTTTTGCCAAAGGAGGAAAAATGTCGCATATTCTTATCATTGAAGACGAAGAAGCCATCGCAAGACTCATATCTCTTGAGCTTCAGCACGAGGGCTACGAGGTTAGCTGTGCCGCTGACGGAAGAAAAGGCTTGAATATGGCTTTGGACGAGGATTTTGATTTGATTTTATTGGATCTTATGCTACCGTCGCTAAACGGTATAGAGGTTTTGCGCAGGCTCAGACAAAGCAAGCAAACTCCCGTAATTATACTTACCGCACGCGATCAGGTTATGGACAAGGTAGTGGGATTGGATATTGGCGCAAACGATTATATGACCAAGCCTTTCGCCACCGAGGAACTGCTTGCCCGCATAAGGGTAAATATACGAAAAGTTGGCGTAATTCAGCCGGAGATTATCGTTGCAAACGGCTTGCGCGTAGAGCTTTCGTCGCGAAAGGTGGAGTACAACGGCACGGAAATTTCGCTTACAAAAAAGGAATTCGACCTTTTGGTATATTTACTTAGGAATTGCAACACCGTTTTGTCCAGAGAGAAAATTCTTGACGAGGTGTGGGGCTACGATTATTACGGCAATACCAATGTCGTCGACGTTTACGTAAGATATCTTCGCGCAAAGATAGACGATATTTTTGACATAAAGCTTATTTGTACCGTGCGTGGCTCGGGATATATGATAAGGAAGTAGTATGACTAACGCCATTAACAACGCTACGGAAAGCGAGCAGAAAAACGAACTTGTTTTGTCCAAGGAGGCTACGGCGGACGCACAACTCGTTTACGAGCAACAAAAGGAGCTCGAGGACGTAGACCGTTCGCTTAAAAAAGTTTTGTCCGATCGCCCCAAGAAAAAGCAGAAGTGGTATTCTGCTTTTTTTACCAAGTTGTTTTTTCCGTTCGCGTATATTTATAAGTGTATTTCGGGCTTTGCCGAAACAAAACTGCGCCAGCTGAAGCTTACGACAAAGATGACCGTACTTTTAGTGTTTGCCTGCACGGTAATGATAGCGGTTTGCATACTGTTTTTGGTGGTTAGCTTGCGTACGCAAATAAAGTTAGACCGCGATCCCGACAAAATAATTCGCTCGCTAGAAATAAGCGGAATAATTTTGATGGTAATCTTTGCCGTACTGCTTGCTATTTTTATAAATACGATAGTGTACGTGTCCATAGTTCCCGTCAAAAAAATCACCGAGCAAATAGAGGGAATTTCTGCCGACGATATGCAAAAGCGACTTTCGCAGGTTGATTCGCAGGAAGAAATCGTTGCGCTGATCAAGCAAATCAACAAAACGTTGGACGACTTGGAAAATTCCTTTGACAGACAAAATAACTTTGTTTCCGACGCGAGTCACGAGCTAAAAACTCCGCTTGCGGTAATAAACGGTTACGCCGACCTTTTGAGTAGGTGGGGCAAGGACGATCCGGCAATTTTGGCGGAGGCGATTGAGGCGATTTCGAGAGAGGCGAAATTTATGGAAAAGCTGACCAAACAGCTTTTGCTTCTCGCTCGGCTTGGAAAGTTCAATCTTTCACCCAGTAAATTCGATTTGGGTAAGGTTGCAAAAGAAACGGTAGAGTCGTACCGCGTGCTTAATTACCCTCACGACATTACTTGCTCGTGCGAAAAAGCAATGATATTTTGCGACAAAAACCTCGTTACCGAGGCGCTTCGCACCTTGATTGATAACGCAATCAAATACACTGCGGGCGAGGGCGGAAAAATCAAGGTTACAGTCAATAGCTACGCCAACGCGGTTAGCGTATCGGTGGAGGACAACGGCGCAGGAATTTCCGAAGCAGACAAGGACAAAATTTTCGACAGATTTTACCGTTGCGACAAGGCGAGAGGCAGAGAACAGGGTAGTTCGGGCTTGGGGCTTTCTATCTGCAAGTCCATCGTGGAAAATTCGGGCGGAAAGATTTCCGTAAAATCCACTCTCGGTAAAGGCTCGGTGTTTACGATAGTGTTGCCAAAAAAATAAAAGTAAATGATTGGCGTTGGTTTAATTTAATAAAATAAAGCTTTTGCCGTGTAGAAATGCACGGCTTTTTTGTTGGGATTTTTTACTTTTAGTAGCCGTTGTTTTTCTTGCGGTTATCGGTCGATTTTTGTCGAAAAAATCCGTAAAAAATTGAAAATTATTCCTTGTATAAAATCCGAAAAAATTTAATAAAAAATATTTTACTCAAAATACTTGACTTGTACCCATAATATTTGATATATTATTAAAATGCAATAAACTGCGAGTATGCGCATAATCGCGCAAAAAATTTACAGTTATAGTTCATTTTAAGGGAGTTTAAGATGTCCGAACGTACGATTAAAAAAGTTAAGTACGGCAATACCGAAAGATATTCCTTTGCACAGATTCAGGAAGTTATCGATATGCCGCAGCTTATTGAGGTTCAAAAATCCTCGTATGCAGATTTTCTCGAGCACGGCATTGACGAAGTGTTCAAGGATTTTTCGCCTATTACCGACTTTTCGGGTAGAATTGAGTTGCATTTTCTCGATCACAGAATGGCTAAAAAGCTTAAGTACACCGAGAAGGAATGTAAAGACAGAGACGCGACCTATGCTGCGCCACTTTACGTTAACGTAAGACTTCAGGTTTATGACGAAAACCGTAACGTAGAGCAGGCAGTAGAGCAGGAAGTATTTATGGGTGATTTCCCGCTTATGACACCAAACGGTTCGTTTATTATTAACGGAGCGGAGCGTGTAGTCGTAAGTCAGCTCGTACGTAGCCCGGGCGTATACTTTAATTTTGTCAAGGATATAAAGACCGGTCAGGCATACTACAATGCGACCAATATTCCTGGCAGAGGCGCTTGGCTTGAGTTCCAAGAAGACGCAAACGGCTCTCTTTGGGTGCACGTTGATCGTACTCGTAAAGTACCTGCATCCGTGCTTCTTAGAGCATTGTCCGCAACTCAGGAAACTGATAAATTCGGCAGTGACGAACAAATTGCCGCTCTTTTCCACAACGAAAAGCTTATTCTCGGCACTTTGGAAAAGGACCTTAATAAGACCGAAGAAGAAGGTCTTATCGAGCTCAACCGCAAGCTTCGTCCTGGTGAAGTTCCTAACGTTGACAGCATCCGCAACTACGTTCGTGGACTTATGTTCGACCGCAAAAAGTACGATTTGTCCCGAGTTGGTAGATATAAGTTTAACAAAAAGCTTGCTCTTCGCGCAAGAATTGCAGGACAAGTTGCTTACGAAGATATTATCGACGCGGACGGCGTAGTTCATGCAAAGGCGGGAGAGGTTATTGACGAGCCTACCGCTTTCCGTATTCAGAACGCAGGTATCAACGAGGTTAAGCTTTCCAGCGAACTTCATCCTGAGGGTTGCGTAGTGGTTACCGGTAACAACCACGTAGAAATCAACGATTACATCACCGTAGAACCAAAATCTTTGGGCATTAACGAGATGGTTCATTATCCTGCGCTCAAAAAGCTTATCGAAGAGGCAAACGGCGACAGCGAGCTTCTCAATAAGTTGGTTGCTGAAAACGTTGACAACCTTATCATCAAGCATATTCTTATAGACGATATTATTTCGACTATCAACTATATCGTAGGCCTCCGTTACGAAATCGGTTACTGCGACAATATTGACCACCTCGGCAACCGTCGTGTACGTAGCGTGGGCGAGCTTTTGCAGAACCAGTTCCGTATCGGTATCAGCAGACTCGAAAGAGTTATCAGAGAGAGAATGCAGATTCAGTCCGATTCCGAACTCACTCCGCAAACTCTAATCAATATCCGTCCTGTGACCAGCGCAATCAAGGAATTCTTTGGTTCCAGCCAGTTGTCGCAGTTTATGGACGAGTCCAACCCTATTGCAGAGCTTACCCACAAGCGTAAGCTTTCCGCACTCGGTCCTGGCGGTCTTAACAGAGAAAGAGCGTCCTTTGACGTTCGAGACGTTCACTATACGCATTATTCCAGAATGTGTCCGATAGAGACTCCGGAAGGACAGAACATCGGTCTTATCAGCTCGCTCACTTCTTACGCAAGAATTAACGAGTACGGATTTATCGAAGCGCCTTATCGTAAGGTTGACAAGGTTAACCACAGAGTTATTCCTGGACCTGAGGGCGTTGAGTATCTCGCTGCAGACGAAGAAGACAGATACGTAGTTGCACAGGCAACCGAACCTTTGGATGAAAACAACTGGTTCGTTAACGAGCGTGTAATGATGCGTTACAGAGAAGATATTGCAGAGCGTAACAGAGAAGAAATCGACTACGTGGACGTATCTCCTAGACAGATGGTTTCGGTAGCAACCGCGCTTATTCCGTTCCTTGAAAACGACGATACCAACCGTGCGCTCATGGGATCTAACATGCAGCGTCAGGCAGTTCCTTTGCTCAAGCCTGAAGCGCCTATCGTTGCAACCGGTATGGAGCACAAGATTGCTTACGACTCGGGCGTAATGGTAATTGCGAGAAAGGGCGGTGTAGTAGATTTCGTGGATGCTGACACCATCAAGATAAAAGAAGAAGACGGCAATATTGCCGAGTACACTCTCAAAAAGTTCTTGGGCTCCAACCAAGGTACTTGTATTAACCAAAGACCTATCGTAAATAAGGGTGATGAGGTTAAGGCAGGTCAGGTTATTGCGGACGGACATTCTACCGAAAACGCAGAGCTTGCACTCGGAAGAAATATTCTTATCGGCTTTATGAGCTGGGAAGGTTACAACTACGAGGACGCTATTCTCGTAAATGAAAAAATAGTAAAAGACGACGTGTTCACTTCTATTCATATTGAGGAACATGAGCTCGAGGCGAGAGATACCAAGCTCGGCGAAGAAGAAATTACCCGTGATATTCCTAACGTAGGTGAGGACGCGCTCAAGAACCTTGACGAAAACGGTATTATCCGCGTGGGAGCAGAAGTTGACTCGGGAGATATTCTCGTAGGTAAGGTTACCCCTAAGGGCGAAACCGAGCTTACTCCGGAAGAAAGATTGCTCCGTGCAATTTTTGGAGATAAAGCAAGAGAAGTTAGAGATACTTCTCTAAGAGTTCCACACGGCGAGGGCGGTATCGTAGTAGACGTAAAGGTGTTCACCAGAGCAAACCGCGACGAAATGAGCCCTGGCGTAAACAAACTCGTAAGAGTTTATATTGCGCAGAAGCGTAAGATTTCCGTGGGTGACAAAATGGCGGGACGTCACGGTAACAAGGGTGTAATTTCCCGTATTCTCCCACAAGAAGATATGCCGTTTATGGCAGACGGAACTCCGCTCCAAATCGTGCTCAACCCATTGGGCGTACCTAGCCGTATGAATATCGGACAGGTATTGGAAGTGCATCTCGGTCTCGTAGCAAAGGCGCTTGGCTGGAAGGTTGCTACTCCTGTATTTGATGGAGCACTAGAGAGCGATATCAAGAAGCTTTTGCAAGAAAACGGCTTTACCGCGGACGGCAAGGTGGACGGAAAGATTCAAATGTACGACGGTCGTACCGGTGAGCCTTTCGAAAATCGTGCAACCGTTGGTTACATGTATATGATAAAGCTTATTCACTTGGTAGACGACAAGATTCACGCAAGATCTACCGGTCCTTACTCTCTCGTAACCCAGCAGCCACTCGGCGGAAAAGCGCAGTTTGGTGGACAGCGTTTCGGAGAAATGGAAGTTTGGGCATTGTACGCATACGGCGCAGCTAACATTTTGCAGGAAATTATGACTGTAAAATCCGACGACGTTGTGGGTAGAGTAAAGACTTACGAATCTATCGTAAAAGGACTCAACCTTACCGAGCCAGGCGTTCCTGAATCCTTCAAGGTTCTCATTAAAGAGCTTCAGGCGCTTGCTCTCGACGTAAAGGTATTGACCGAGGACAAGCAGGAAATCGGTATCAAGGAACTCATCGAAGAAGATATGAACGATCACGACGAAGAAAATACTTACAGAAAGCATTTCTCGGGTGGCGAGCTTAACTTTGACGAAGAAATCGAAATCGGTGCGGATCTTGGCGACGATCTCGTTATGGACGATATCGACACCGAGGGTGACGAAGGTTTGTTTGGCGAAGACGAATTTGATTTTGACGATCCGTTCGCAAACAGAGAGTTGTCTGCAGAAGATTTGCTTGATGAGTTTGACGATAGCGTTGACAACGAGGACAATTGATCCTCGCGGGCTTAAATAGATTTAAGGAGAGAAAAAATGTTTGAATTAAATAATTTCGATTCGATGCAGATTTCCATTGCCGGACCTGACAAAATTCGTGAATGGTCTCACGGCGAGGTAACCAAGCCCGAAACTATAAATTACCGTACCCAAAAGCCTGAAAGAGACGGACTTTTTTGCGAGAGAATTTTTGGACCGACCAAGGATTGGGAGTGTAACTGCGGTAAGTATAAGAGAATAAGATATAAAGGCGTAATTTGTGACAAGTGTGGCGTAGAGGTTACTCGTGCCAAGGTTAGACGTGAGCGTATGGGACATATCGAGCTTGCCGCTCCGGTTACTCACATCTGGTATTTCAGAGGTGTGCCTAGCCGAATAGGTCTTTTGCTTGATATCACCCCTAAGATGCTCGAGCAGGTCGTTTATTTCGCTAACTTCATAGTGCTTGATCCTGGTATGACCGAGTTTGAGTACAAGCAAATTTTGTCCGATACCCAGGTTAGAGAGGCTCAGGAAAAATACGGTCCTAAGGCTTTCAGAGTGGGTATGGGCGCAGAAGCAATCAAGGAATTGCTTGCTGCAGTTGACCTTAAGGCAGAACACGCAAAGGTTAGAGATATTGTAAATAATTCTACCGGTCAAAAGAAGGTAAAGGCAATCAAGCGTCTTGATATTCTCGATGCATTCTTGAAGAGCGGAAGCGATCCTACCTGGATGGTAATGGACGTATTGCCTGTTCTTCCGCCTGAACTTCGTCCTATGGTAATGCTCGACGGCGGAAGATTCGCAACGAGCGACCTTAACGACCTTTACCGCAGAGTAATAAACCGTAATAACCGTCTAAAGAAGCTTCTTGAAATCGGCGCGCCTGATATTATTATCCGTAACGAAAAGAGAATGCTCCAAGAAGCCGTAGACTCGCTTATCGACAACGGCAGAAAGGGCAAGGCTGTTACCGGTGCTGGTAACCGTGAGCTTAAATCTCTCTCTGGATTGCTCAGAGGTAAGCAGGGACGTTTCAGACAGAACCTTCTCGGAAAGCGTGTTGACTATTCTGGTCGTAGCGTTATCGTAGTTGGTCCTGAACTCAAAATGTATCAGTGTGGACTACCTAAAGAAATGGCACTTGAGCTTTTCAAACCATTCGTAATGCGTGAGCTCGTTGCTCAGGGCAAAACTCATAACATAAAGAGCGCAAGACGTATCGTTGATAGAGCGGGTAGCGAAGTATGGGGAGTTTTGGAAGGAGTAATAAAAGAGCATCCGGTTCTTTTGAACCGTGCACCTACGCTTCACCGTTTGGGTATTCAGGCGTTCGAGCCTGTTTTGGTAGAGGGTAGAGCGCTTAAGCTTCATCCGCTTGCCTGCGGTGCGTTCAACGCGGACTTCGACGGTGACCAGATGGCAGTTCACGTACCACTTTCCATCGAGGCTCAGGTAGAGGCGAGATTCCTTATGCTTTCTACCAACAATATTCTCAAGCTCAGTGATGGACGTCCAGTTTGTTCACCTACGCAGGATATGGTCATTGGTTGTTACTACTTGACCATCGCAAAAGACGGCGCTAAGGGAGAGGGCAAGGTTTTTGCTGACGTTGATGAAGCAAAAATGGCGTATTTCAATCACGAAATCGAGCTTCAAACTATGATTACTGTTCGTCTTATGAGAGAAATTGACGGACAAAAGCAATATAAGAGAGTCACTACCACCGTAGGTAGACTTATTTTTAACGAGGTTATTCCACAGGATTTGGGACTCAAGCTCAAAGAGGACGTAAACGGAAATAAATTGCCTGTAGACAAAAACGATCCGTTTGCGCTCGAGGTTGACGCATGCGTTGATAAATCCCGTTTGCAGAATATTGTAGACGTTACCTTCAAGCTCAAGGGTGCAACCGAAACCGTTAAGGTTCTCGATAACATCAAAGCACTTGGCTTTAAGTATTCTACTATCGGTGCGGTTACCACCAGCGTATTCGATATGCATATTCCTCAGGAAAAGAAAGAAATTCTTGCCGCAGCAGAAAAGCGCGTTATTGATATCGAGCGTATGTATGACCGTGGATTCATGACCGAGGATGAAAAATATAAACTCGTCGTAAACGAGTGGTCCAGCGCAAACAAAGACGTTACCGATGCGCTCAAAAAGACGCTTACCAAGTTTAACCCTATCAACATGATGGCGGTTTCCGGTGCGCGTGGTAGCATGAAGCAGATTGCACAGCTTTCCGGTATGCGTGGACTTATGACTAACCCACAAGGTAAAACGCTGGAGATTCCGGTTCGTTCCTCCTTCCGAGAAGGACTTTCCGTACTCGAGTACTTCATTTCTTCCCACGGTGGTAGAAAAGGTTTGGCGGATACCGCACTTAAGACGGCGGACTCCGGATACCTCACCAGACGTTTGGTTGACGTATCACAAGACGTTATCGTAAGAGAAGAGGACTGCTGTGAAGGTGGTGTAATTAGAGGTATCGATACCACCGCGATTATGGAAGGTAATCAGGTTATCGAAAGCCTCAAGGATAGACTAAACGGTAGATTCGCAGCGCAGGACGTTGTTGACAAGGATGGCAACGTACTCGTTAAGGCTAACGAAATGATTACCGAAGATATTGCCGGTGCTATCGAAGCGGCAGGAATTACCAAGGTAAAGATTCGTACCGTTCTTACTTGTAAATCCAAGCACGGCGTTTGCGCAAAGTGCTACGGAAAAGATATGGCGGGTTCTGCCGAAGTTAAGATCGGTGAAGCAGTTGGTATTATCGCAGCGCAGTCCATCGGTGAACCTGGTACACAGCTTACCATGCGTACGTTCCATACCGGTGGTATAGCGGCAGCAGAAGATATAACTCGAGGTCTTCCACGTGTCGAAGAACTTTTCGAAGCGCGTAAGCCAAAGGGTGTTGCTGTAGTTGTTGAACACGGCGGAAAGATTAAGATTATCGAAAAAGACAGAAAGCGTGACGTTGTAGTTACCAAAGAGGACGGCAAGGAAGAATCCTATTCTATTCCATTCTCCGCTAAGCTTAAGCAGGGTATCGTAAACGGTGCAACCGTTATGAGCGGTGACCCACTTACCGAAGGTCCTATCAATCCACACGATATTCTCCGTACCAAGGGCAGAAAAGAGGTTCAGGAATACGTTCTTAGAGAAGTTCAGTCTGTATACCGCTCACAAGGTGTTCAGATTAACGATAAGCACATCGAAGTTATCGTTAGACAGATGCTCAAGAAGGTAAGAGTAGAGGACAGCGGAGATACCGAATTGCTTCCTGGTGAAATGGTTGATTTGTCTAACTTCGACGAGGCAAACACAAAAGCTATCGAAAATTACAGCAAGCCTGCAGTTGGTAAGCATACCTTGCTTGGTATTACTAAGGCTGCACTTGCTACCGATTCTTTCCTTTCGGCTGCTTCCTTCCAGGAAACTGCACGAGTGCTCACTGAGGCTGCTATTAAGAACAAGGTTGATCCACTCATTGGTTTGAAGGAAAACGTAATTTTGGGTAAACTTATTCCTGCAGGTACCGGTATGAAGAAGTACCACAACATCTATCCGGAAGAGGTTAGAGAAAAGCAGGAAGCTGAATTCCAAGAGCATATCGAAGAAATCAAAGAAGAGGCTCAGCAGTAATTAAGCAATATTCGTTCCTTTTCGGAATAGCTTTTACAAGATAATCAAAACCGACGGCTGCCTTGTCGTCGGTTTTTTGTTTGGATAATTTTTACGTCGTTAGTTTTTGTTTGGAGGTAATCTGGAAAAATGTTTGCAGAGTTTTATCAAGATAAAGTTATCCACAAAAAAAGAGAACGCTTATTTGCGTAAGGTTGACAACTGTGCGCTATATGGTGTATAATTTCTTCATGACAGTAATCGAAAAAAAAGCATCCGATACGATAAAGAAATTTGTCGACGAAAAATCTATCGTCGTCGCGCTTAGCGGCGGCAGGGATTCGGTGTGTCTTTTAGATATGCTGTGTAGGTACGGCAAGGGACTGGAAATTTCCGCTTTGCACGTCAATCACCATTTGCGTCCCGAATCCGAACAAGAGGCAATTTTTGTTAAAGAGCTTTGTGACGGTTACGGAATTAAATTACAAATTTTCGATATTGACGTAATGGCAGGTCGCAACGGCAGGAGTGTAGAAACTGCCGCCCGTGATATGCGCCACGAAATTTACAAAAAATTTATCGACGCAGGCAAAAAGGTTGCCGTGGCTCATCACGCGCTTGACCGCGCCGAAACGGTATTGATGCATATTTTGCGCGGTAGCGGAGTAGAGGGCCTCGTGGGAATGAGTGAGCGAGACGGGGATTTAATAAGACCGATTCTCGATTTTATGCCCGAGGAGCTTGATGAATACGTTGCACTGTTTGGACTGAGATTCGTTACTGATGGTACGAATTTTGATAGTACGTATGACCGAAATTTTGTCCGCTTGCAGGTTTTGCCATTGCTTTCACAACGCTATCCTGCAGTAAAATCATTGATTCGCTTGTCGGAAAACGCGTCGAGAGTGGAGCAGTTTGCAAGCAAACATCTGGATTATTCGGTAATAAGTTTTTCGGGAGAGGTGGCGACGATAGGCGTCGAAAATTTGGCAGAGCCGTACTCCGCTTACAAATACGTGCTAAAAATTTTGCATACCTTGGGACTCAAAAAAGATTATACCGCTACCCACGTGGAGTCGGTTATCGCTTTGTCCAAGTGCAATAGCGGTGCTAAATTCTCGTTTTTGGGTATCGAAGCGATCAGAGAATTTGACCGCATAAGGATTTATAAACTAGCGGACAAGCCCGCCGAGCAAAAGCAAAATATCGATGCAGTGTCAAATTTTGGCGAGGGCGTATTCGATTTTTTTGGACGTAAGCTAAAAATTTGCAAGCAAGTGCATGCGAGTTGCGCTACTAAAAGCGTCAAAAAAAATACGATTATTGGTGAAGAAACCTTTAGGGTGCTGGCTGTGGATGGTGACAAAATTCCCGATGGCGCGGTGATTCGCACAAGACGCGAGGGGGACATTTTTCGCCCGTACGGCGGTGGTGAAAAGAAATTAAAAAAATATTTTATAGACAAAAAGATTGCACTTTCTAAGCGAGACATTTTGCCTATTATCGCCGTGGGCAATCGCGTGCTGGTTATAGCAGGCGTAGAAATCAGCGACGAGGTTAAGTGCGACAAACAAACGAAAAACGCGCTTACCATAGAAATTACCGATTAGGTTGGCGATTCATACAAGTGTAATATTATGGAAAGAATAGACGACCTGCAATGCAGGGGACTAAAGTTAATACAAGACAGCGAGAAATTTTGCTTTGGGTGTGACGCGGTGGAGCTTGCTAATTTCGTGGAAGGTACACCAAACGACAGGGCTGTGGACATGGGTAGTGGAAACGGAATCATTACGATACTGCTTGCCGGCAAAAAGGGGATTCCCACTACCGCGGTGGAAATTCAGCCCGAGCTTTGCGACCTTGCCCAGCGCAACGTAGAACTCAACGGCCTTGGCAACGTGGCAAGAGCGGTTTGTACTTCTATGCAGGAGTACGCTAATTTCAACAAGGCTAGCGCAACGATAGTGGTTTGCAATCCGCCGTACCGCAAGGTGGGCAGCGGATTTATGCAAGAAACGGATTTTGTTGCGGCGGCGCGTCATGAGATTTTCGTCACGCTAAAAGAAGTCGTGGAGTCCGCGTCCAAATTGCTTTCGACGGGTGGTAAATTTTATATGGTACTGCCCACCGAGAGACTTGCGGAGGCTATGTCGTATTGCGTAAAAAACGCGCTCGAGCCAAAAATTTTACAAATTCTTACCCCTAACGAAAAGAAACAGCCGCATTTATTTTTGCTAAAGTGTATCAAGGACGGCAAAACGGGACTTAACGTGCTAAAAGAACGACCTGTAAAGGCATTTGGAATGGAGGAATAATGTTATACGTAGTAGCAACTCCCATAGGTAATTTGTCGGAAATTACTCACCGCGCAATCGAGGTGCTAAAGAGCGTGGACGTGATTGCCGCCGAAGACACACGTCATACGTTGGTGCTTCTTAAAAATTATGGAATCACCACACCTATGATCGCTTATCATAAGTTTAATGAAAAAAAGATGCTTCCACAGCTTATTGAAAGACTGAAAAACGGAGAAAACGTTGCGCTCGTTTCCGACGCGGGTATGCCGCTTGTTTCAGATCCGGGTGGATATTTGATAAACGAGCTAAAAAACAATTCTATTCCTTATACCGTAGTCAGTGGAGCGTGCGCGCTAATAAATGCATTGGTGCTCAGCGGAATGGACACCTCCAGCTTTTATTTCGCGGGCTTTTTGCCGGAAAAAAATATTGACAAAAGCCGAAAGCTAGAGGGAATCGAATCACTTTCGTGCCCGATTATTTTTTATAGCTCGGTACATAACGTAAAAGACGATTTGGACTTTTTGTTCACCAGGCTTGGCAACAGAAAAGTTGCAATCGTGCGAGAAATAACCAAGATTTATGAAGAAGTAGTTACTTGCAATCTCGGGGAAATTCCTGAGTTTACGCAAAAAGGCGAGTTTGTTTTGGTAGTGGATGGTGCTCCGCCCAAGACTTACGACGATATGAGCGTAGAAGAGCATATGCAAATATATCTTGATCAAGGATTTTCAAAAAAAGACAGCATCAAAAAAGTTGCTTCGGATAGGGGTGTAGCAAAGTCGGTTATTTATAAGCAAGTGATGCAGGAGAATTGACGATGCAGTACAAAAAGGAAACTTTTAAGCAAAAACTGCTTGCCGAGTGTAAAAAGGAGTTTTTGACTTATGGGTACGCTTTGAGTAGCCTTAATCGCATCGCAAAAAACTCCGACATTACCGCGGGTAATATTTATAGATATTACGCCGGCAAAGCGGAGATTTTGGAAGAAATCGTTGCGCCTGCGTACAATGAAGTGCCCAGTATAATAGAGCATTTGACGGCAATTTTTCCGTCCATGACCTATGACGAAACTTGCGAAACGCTTTGTAAAACCTTGGTCAATATTTACAAGGTATACGGCGATTCCTTGCTGATTTTGGCAAATAAATGCGCGGACACTGCGTATCAAGATTTTTCCACCAAGCTTATCCATGCCGTAAAAAAAGTATTGCTAAAAAAGCTTTTCAAAAGTCCAAGCAAGGATGATGAAATTTTTGTAATAATATGCTCAAAATCGCTGGTGACTTCGGTGTTTGACGTGTATGAGTTGGGATACGGAGAGCGAGAGATGGGCGCGATAATAAATAGAATTTTGAATTACCATTTTTATAAGATAAACGAGAGGATTTAATTATGGACAACGTGTTGCAAGAAAATTTGGGTTTTGATAATGCAGCAAAAGAAACTTGGGAAAAGATGCTTCCTATTTTGGAAAAAGAGCTTTCGATAATCAGCTACGACGTTTGGATAAAGACGCTGACGGCATCTGATATCGTGGACGGCAAGCTCATACTTATAGCAGCGTCCGAGGGCGGAAAGGAATTTGCCAACACTAGATACCTTACGCTAATCAAGGCTGCGATGAAGCTCGTCAATCCGCTACTTACCGACGTAGAGGTTATTACCGAGCAGGAACAGCCCGAAGTGGAAAGGGAAGAAAAGGTAGAAGCGCCTGCTGCCGTAAGACAAGAAACTATAAGCATAAATCTAAAATATAATTTTGAAAACTTCGTCGTGGGCAAGGCTAATCAGCTTGCAGTGGCGGCTGCAAAGGCAGTTGCAACCGAGCCCGGACAAATTTACAATCCGCTGTTTATTTACGGCGGGGCGGGACTAGGCAAAACTCACCTTATGCACGCCATTGGCAATTACGTGCGCGTGTCCAAGCCGGGGCTAAAGGTGCTGTTTGTTTCCAGCGAAAAGTTCGTCAATGATTTGGTTAACTTTATAGGCGGTGGCAAATCGGGTGGTGGAGATTTTAGAGAAAAATACCGTACCTGTGACGTTTTGATGGTGGACGATATTCAGTTTATCAGCGGAAAAACGGCTACTACCGAGGAAATGTTCCATACCTTCAACGAGCTTCACGCCATGAACAAGCAGTTGGTATTTACTTCCGACCGTCCGCCAAAGGAAATTCCGGATATAGACGAAAGATTGCGTTCAAGATTTGAGTGGGGATTTACGGCAGATATTCAGCCACCTGATTTCGAAACTCGTGTGGCAATACTTCGCAAAAAGGCACAGATGCTAAAATGTAATATTCCGCTTGACGTGTTGAATTATATGGCTGAGTGCATTACGGGCAATGTTCGAGAAATGGAAGGCTTGCTTAATAAAGTTATTTTGCTTTCTCAGCTCAACGAAACTTCGCCGTCGCTGTCTTTGGTCAAGGAGGCGCTTCGTGATTACGGAGAAAAGCAGGAGGGTAGCGTAACTGTCGACGATATAATTGACGCAACGTGCAAGGTTTTTTCGGTGAACAAATCCGAGCTTATCGGCAAAAAGAAAACCAAGGAAATTGT
>JAFQMX010000037.1 GCA_017396125.1 Clostridia bacterium | reverse complement strand
TTTATCTTCGATAACCGCAACCTGTTCTGCCTTAATCTTTATAGATTCCAAAGACATTTTGTATCCTCCTTGTTTTTTTATTAAAAACAACCGACTCCCCTAAAAACGTGGAGAGTCGGAAAAATGGCTTTATTAAAAATAAATCACTTTTTCTTCCCTCGGTAAGCCCCGTTTGGATTTAAGATAAATCACTTACTGTCTTTAGGATGAATAAATTTGGTTGTAAATAAGTCTTAGATTTTGTAGTTAACTTTTATTCCAGGACCCATGGTAGCAGCGGTGGTAACGCTCTTGATGTAGGTACCCTTTGCCGCAGCTGGCTTAGCCTTTACGATAGCTTCCATAAGAGTATTGAAGTTTTCGAGAAGCTTTTCTTCGCCAAAAGACTTTTTGCCGATAGGACAGTGGATGATAGCGGTTTTGTCAACACGATATTCAACCTTACCTGCCTTGGTCTCGGAGATTGCCTTAGCAATATCCATGGTAACGGTACCAGACTTTGGAGAAGGCATCAAGCCCTTTGGTCCGAGGATTCTTGCTACACGTCCCATCTGACCCATCATATCAGGGGTGGTAATACATACGTCGAAGTCGAGGAAGTTTTCGCTCATGATCTTAGCGATAATATCTTCTGCGCCAACGATATCTGCACCAGCCTGCTGTGCGATTTCCGCTTTTTCGCCCTTAGCGATAACGAGAACCTTTACGGACTTACCGGTACCGTTAGGAAGAACTACGGTTCCTCTAACCTGCTGGTCAGCCTGTCTAGGGTCAACACCGAGTCTAACGTGAAGCTCGATGGTTTCGTCAAACTTAGCCTTTGCGGTAGCAATAACGTTCTTCATAGCCTCTGCAGGCTCGTAAGCGAAGTTACTGGTAAGGCTCTTAAGAGACTCATTATAATTCTTTCCGTGTTTCATAATCCGCCTCCTAGTCTGCTACGACAACGCCCATACTGCGCGCTGTACCTGCTACCATACTCATTGCAGCCTCCAAAGAAGCAGCATTGAGGTCAGGCATCTTCAAAGTAGCAATTTCTTTTACCTGTTCCTTGGTGATGGTTGCAACCTTAGTCTTGTTAGGCTTAGCCGAACCGCTCTCGATCTTGCAAGCCTTCTTGATAAGAACTGCTGCAGGAGGAGTCTTAAGAACGAAAGTAAAGGATCTATCCGCATAGATAGTGATTACTACTGGGATGATAAGTCCTTCTTGTGGACGAGTCTTTTCGTTAAATTCCTTGGTAAAGCCAGGGATGTTGATACCATGAGGTCCCAACGAAGAACCTACTGGAGGTCCCGGGGTAGCTTTACCGGCAGGAAGCTGCAATTTTACAATTGCATTAATTTTCTTTGCCATAAATCTTTCTCCTTGTAAAATTTTACAATCGTGGTGATAGCGAGCATTCGCTCTCCCATAATTTGTTTATATTTTTGTCCACGTGGGACTAAAAACCTTTCTTAACCCTCAACAAGCTCAATTTGATTAAGCTCGAGGTCGACAGGGGTTTGTCTGCCGAACATACTTACGATGACCTTGCACTTGCCGTTTACGGCGTCGAGACTTTCGATTTCGCCGACGAAGCCCTCAAGCGGACCATCCGTTACGTTTACTCTGTCACCAACGTTAAAATTAGTATCCACAACGACTTTTTCGAGATGCATACGCTTGATTTCGTCCTCGGTAAGAGGAATCGGTCTACCTTGTGGACCTACGAAACCAGTAACGCCTCTAGTATTTACGATCATATGCCACATGGAGTTGTCGTAAACCATCTTGATAAGAACATAGCAAGGGAACATTCTGCGTTGAACTATTTTACGCTTGCCGTTCTTTTCTTCTACGACGTCCTCCATAGGAATAGTGATTTCCACCAGGCGGTCGCGCATATTGTTCTTGGTAAAGACCATCTCGAGATTGTCTTTTACCATGTTTTCATATCCCGAATAAGTGTGGAGTACGTACCACTTTGCATCTTCGAGATTTACGCTCATAATAACCACCAAGTAAACGGATTAAAAGCCTTGAACGCAGTAAACATTGCGGTTGCGCCTACTCCGAAAAGCTTTTTGTACAAAAAGCTCAATAGCATATCAAAACCGAACAATACTACCAAAAAAACTGCAACCAAAAGAAGAACCGCGCCCGTTTGTTTTACAACGGTAGAAAACTTAGGCCAAGATACCTTTTTGAGCTCCGAAAAAGTCTCTTTGAACCAATTCTTGCGAGGCTTCTTCTGAGTCTTTTCGACCTTATTTTTGTCTGCCACAGGGGTAGCCCTCCTTATTTAGTTTCCTTATGAACGGTATGCTTTTTGCAGAAACGGCAGTACTTTTTGAGCTCGATTCTGTCTGGATCGTTTTTCTTATTCTTCATATCGTCATAGTTACGCTGTTTGCACTCGGTGCAAGCAAGAGTTATTCTCGTTCTCATAACACAACACTCCTCGAATTTCTCACTAAAAACACCACCGCATCGGGTGGTGCCTAAGTATGTTATCATATTTACGGACAAGTGTCAAGCAATTTGCTTGTTTTTTTTAAAATAATATGCATTTTTCAAGAAAATTTGCGATATTTTGAGCGTTTGCGCATTTTGGCGTAGCAAAACCAAAAATCTCAAACGTATTAAAAATATGTTTGCAAATTACCCGGCAAATTTGGCCAAGCTCAGCCTAAAATATGCCTCCGTTGTACTTAATCATAGCCCTAAAAGCAATTACCGTCCCCACTATAATGGACGCAAACATAGCCACCAAAGCGATGATTTCGCAAATTTTCGACTCTACTAAAAGCGCAACGGCAAGCAATGCGCCTGCAAAAATTATCCCTATTCCGATTACTATCATCCCTGTCCCCACCATTTTACCGAACGCCATCCTGTTTTCTTCAGAAACACGCTTGCGGTGATAAGAGTGAACCCACGAAATATTTCCACCGATATTAGAAATACCGATTGCTATACACAAGACGCCCACTATAATCGTAACGGCAGTGCCTATTATTTCTCCAATCACAAACGACATCCTCCCCGTGCTTTGCTATTGTCATCAAGCTTTTTTAGTCACACTAACTCCTCGCTTTTGCTTTACCATATTGTAGCACATATTTGCATTTTAGCAAAGCAAATTAGTCCCTACCCGCCAAATACAAAGAAAGGGATGCCCAAACAAATTGAGCATCCCTGTAAATATAATTTTTAACGTTTTATGCGTTTGTCTTATCAAGAATAGTATTTTATCATAACGTCCTGCTTTATCTCTTCGGTAATAATTCCTGCCTCCAAAGCCTGCTCCAAAGTGTACAATTTTCCGTTATTTAGCACATACTCTCCAGAAAAATTGCCGTGCCTCATTAATTCTTTTTCTTCTTCTGTTGCGGATACCATATTGCCAAAATAATCACTATTAAGCCCAAAAATATAGCTGTCACCGTATTTACCGTAGTATTCTGTAAAATAAAACGAGCTAAATTCGGGCACTTTAGCAAAATCATCCTTGTACTTCATACACAATTCATAAGCAGGCGTAATCAACATGTTGATTAGTTCTTCATTTACTTCCTCACTTCCTGTATGTAGCTCAAATATGTCATACAAATCCTCTTTAGTAATAACCCCATTTTCCAAAGCGTCACCCATACTATATTTATTGGTTGCGTTGAAAAAATATATACGCTGCGAAATTGTTCCATATGCAAATTGCAAATTACAAATATCATCATAAACAGTAACAGCTGCCACCATCCCATCCAAATGATAATAAGTAACAGCAGAATATCCGTTGTATTCACCGTAATATTTTTCCAAATTATACGAATCAATCGACTCATTTTTTGAAACAAAATATGCCTTTATTTTATTATAGTTTTCCTCGCTAAAGGTATCGAATCCAAACATATTCATTCCGTATAATTTACAAAGCATATTGAAATCTATAAGGTTTTCTTCGTAAGCTTGTTTTGCAGTATACAGCGTATTATTGCAAAATATGTACACACAATTGGCTGAATTATACGAAAATCTCATACTACTCACGAACTCTGAGTATACATTGTTAGGATACTTCAAATACGAACTTACCACTTTTGCAAGATAAACGTTACCAAACTTGCCGTGATAATCTACCACACGCACTTCATCTAAATCTACCGAGTCAAAAGCATATTTGATAGAATCGGCATAGGCAGATTTTATCATAGCGTACGTTTTGTCCAACTCTTTCGTATCATAACCGCAAACGCCACAAAGTCCGTCGTTATTAACCTCGTGCGCAGTCAGTTCTTCGTTCCCCTCACAACCGCAGGTGTACGGACGATAATGTCCTTCTTCGTTGCTCACCCACTCACCATAGGTGTGCTGATGAGGCGCATCACATGCAAATAAAACAGCAAAGCTAACAACCAAAAGTAAACACGTTACCAATTTCTTCATACCTACCTCCTTATTTTTAATTTAGTACACAAAGCCAAGAGTGTGTCTACGATTTTCATAAAAATAAACCACACAAACACACCTTTTAATTAATTATATCACATTTTTCTAATTTGTCAAGGGGGGGGGGTAAAAAACCTAAATTTTTTTGAATTTCAATTTTAAATGGCACAAAAACCGTCAAATTTGTTTTTCTTGCCGCCAAACAAAAAAAACAGCACCCGAATAACGAGTGCTGCAATTTTTTTGAATTTTGCCAATCCAACGAAATAACGAATTATCTCTTGGAGAACTGTGGAGCCTTACGAGCCTTCTTGAGACCGTACTTTTTACGCTCTTTCATACGAGGATCTCTGGTAAGGAATCCTTCTTTCTTGAGAGCTGGGCGATAAGCAACATCTGCTTGGCACAATGCTCTTGCAATACCGTGACGGATTGCGCCTGCCTGACCTGCAGTACCACCACCCTTAACGTTTACGAATACGTCGAACTTATCGGTAGTTGCAGTCAAAACGAGTGGCTGATTAACGATAAGCTTCATGGTGTCAAGACCGCCGAAATATTCATCCATAGTGCGGTCGTTGATGGTTACACCACCGTTACCAGGAACGAGACGAACTCTTGCGATAGAATGCTTACGTCTGCCGGTTCCCCAAAACTGAATCTTTTTCTTTGCAACTGCTTTTGCCATATTAGTTGTACCTCTTAACTACGAGTTTGAGTTCCTGAGGCTGCTGTGCCTCGTGCTTGTGCTCAGCGTCCTTGTAAACGCGAAGCTTTTTGAGCATCTTACGACCAAGGCTGTTCTTTGGCATCATGCCCTTAACTGCCTCGTAAACAGCGTCGTCACTCTTTTCTGCCATGTACTTGCTGTATTTAACTTCCTTGAGACCGCCGATATAAAGAGTGTGGTGTCTCTTCATCTTCTTTTCCAACTTCTTACCGGTAAGAATAACCTTATCGGAATTGATAACGATAACGAAATCGCCACAGTCTACGTTTGGAGTAAAGGTAGGCTTGTTCTTTCCTCTCAAAACTGCAGCAACCTGACTTGCCACTCTACCCAAAGGCATTCCGGCAGCGTCAACGATATACCATTTGCGTTCTACCGTCTGTTCAGTAGCCATATAAGTTTTCATAAAAAACCCCTCTATTATTTAATTATAATTATCGCTCCGATTAATTTCACGCTTAACCGTCGCCACCACGCAAATTGTCTTTCGTCACCGGCTAAGGGGCTAAAATAGCCTGACAAAAAAGACACTTCCACGAAAGTGCTAAGATATTTTACTAAAATTTCCACGGCTTGTCAATCGTTTTGCTGTGCAATTTGCCGAATACTCAATATTTTTGCAGTAAATTTACTCGCTTTGGATGCAAAATCGTTTTAATGGCTTTTGCTCTTGACTTTTGCATTTCTCTTCGACTTACGTATGCGTGCGCGCGCGTTCTATATTATCAAAATTACCAAAAAAGGCTGTATCACTCCGCCTAGCAAATTTTTGCGCCAAGCGAAAATAAATTATTATCCTCCGCAAAAAGCGCTTTTTGCCAAACAAAAAATCCCGAGATGCCTCGGGATTATCGCTATTGGCTTTTTACGAGAAGCAGATTATTCTTCCTCTTCTTCTTCCTCGGCACCCTCCTCGAGTTCAACCGAAGGATCGTAGATATCATCGTTAATCTTCTTTCCGATAAACTTGTTTTCCGCATCGCCAAGCTTGTGAACTACAGCGTAGTCAGCCGCGTAATCATCCACGCTGGTGTAGTAAACTATATACTCGCCAAAGGTGTCGAAAGTATAAGTTACATTAAGACTCATAGTGGAGGTATATGACATAAGTCCGCTGCCGTCATAGAGGTTCATAGAGTAAAGGTTGGAAGAAGAATTGAAATAAACAATATTTTTGCTGCTGTCAATCTTAAGCACACTAGCCGAATCGGTGTAGATTACCTTGCCCTGATTATTGCAGTAAATGGTAACCTTAGAACCGGTAACGCAAAGCGCATAGGTCTGATTGCTCTTTACGTTAGGACGGAAGCAATGTACTTCCGAAAAATCACTCATGCTTTCTACGCTAAGAACGATGCCGTTTTCTTCAGCTACGTTTTGTGGAGCCGCAGCGTACGAAGGGCTGAATGCCTCGTTGGTATCAGGATCGATAGTGGTGAGAGCATCGTGAAGGTTGGTGTATCTAATTTCGTCGCTAACGTCACCGTCAATTTTGTAGAACAAATATCCGTTGTCAACGCCCATAACAGCAACGTCCTTGCCGTTCTTGATAAGCTCGATTCTTTCCTCTCCGCTCGGTCTCATAATTTCGATAACCTTGCCGGAGCGAACGGTGTCGTTTTCGTCAATAGCGCGGGTGATGTAAACAAAATCTTCTGCGCCGTTGGTTCCGATACCATCAAAATAAACTTCTCTTTCAGGGAAATAAACGTCTTCTACGTCCTGAGCAATAATAAGCTTTTTGGAAATCTTCTTTTCGGTCATGCGCACCGATACGACGTCAGTTCCGTCCAAAACGGTAAGGTAAACGGAATCGCCCTGCTTATAGAAAGAATAAGCGGAATCGTTGGTCTCGTGCGAAGAAGAATAGATTTTTTCGGTAAGGCTACCGTCAAGCTTGGTGCGGTAGAAAATGTTTTTGTTAACTTCTACTTCACCGCTCTTGTTCTTGAGGTTGCTAGGGCTGGCGTAATAAACGAAATTGTCGTAAATGAAAATTCCGCCGTCGCTGTATCCCGAAGAACCGATGGTCTTAGGTGCGATAACCTGAACGTTGATCACATCGTCCTCGTGGGTGGTCTCGATATAATTGCCGTCCTCATCCTTGATAAACTCGCCGTTTTCGTCCTTTTCGTAGCCGTCAACAAAAGTCTCCTTGGTGCTCAAGAAGTCCAATTCGGTTTCTGCTACGGAAGCAGGCACAAAAGCCTTATATTGCTTTTCGCCATAATATGTTTCAATAGTTTTGGTTACGGAAGAACCGTTAAGCTCCGCACGGTAAAGCGCACCCTTGACAACCTTGCCGAATTTGTTGGAATTAGCGTCTTCGTCGTCATATCCGCGGTATCCGTTGATAAAATAAACGTAGTTTCCGTACTGAACGGTGCTACCGCCGTTGCTAAACACAGCGTAAGAATAATCCTGCTTGCCGGTAACCTTGACTCTGCCAAGAGTTTCTCCGCAGGCTGTAAGCGGAAGCACGGTCATGCAGATTATAATCAAAACAGCCAAAATTCTTTTTTTCATTACTTATCTACTCCGAAAGATAACTTTAGTTATTAACCTCGCTATTATACAAAAAAAATAAAGTTAAGTCAATTATTTTACCAGAATTATTGACAAATCATTTATCAATTAACCTTTTTTGTGCACAAAAAAATAAATTTCCGCCCTTCATTTACTTTACGAACAGAAATTTATGTATATTTACACTCATATTACGTTGTGTTTTCGGTCAAAGAAACGACTAGAATTTGCCTTAATGTGCAAAAATTAGTTTGTTTGCGTGGCGCGTGGCGAAATTATCGCTGTCCGCGCAAGGTTTTTCCACTTGCCAAATCCTGATAAATTATCCAAAAGCCCTCGCCCGCTGGCTCGGTGCTGATTTTCGGCATCCAACTGCAGTATCCCTCAAACTCCTTGGGCGGCGTAGGCGAATACTTGGCAGGTACTCCGTAACAAAGATAGTCGGCAGTAATACCAACAAGATAGTATCTTCCGCTGTCATAATCTATTTTCACCCAGCGACTACCCGGCACAAGCTTTTCCAACGGCTCGTAGCGCGCGTACTTTCGAAACAGCTGCTCCAAATCCGTTTTGTTCTTTTCATAAAAAGACGCTTTGCGCGGTTGATAAGCCTGGGCGGCGGCAACCTCTTCACACTGCTCTGTTAGCGTGGTTTCCCGTTCGCCTGCGCTGTTTTGCGTGGGTCTAAGACTCCTCCTTGCACTCACTTGATCCCTCCCGAAAATTTCTTTGTCATAAATACCGCTTGCCTTTCTTGAACGCGGCTGCACCGTGATCGCACCGCAATCGAAGCCCTCGGTAATTTTTTGCTCACCGCTGTCGTTTTTACCGTTTTGCTCGTCGAGATATTTTTCAATTTTGCCATCAGCAACATCGTCAGCCCCATTATATATAGGTTGCAACTGGGTAACATTAAACTGCGGTTCAATTACCTCAGCCGTTTCAGCGGAATCCAAACGCTCCTTTTCGATTTCGAAGTAATTTTCCTTGGCGATTGCGTCGTCCTGATAACAAACCACCTCAGTCTCCGAGGCTTGCCCCTCACTACTATGCTCCTTTAAATCGCAGGCATCTTGACGCAAAAATTTGTTTTCGTCCGTCGCCTGCTCCGTCTCTTTAGTATGGTTCGACGGCAAAATTTCCAGAAAGTAGTCTTGAATCCTGGCGCTTTCGCGTAACTTTTCATTCTCGGCAGCTTTCCCCTCTCTCTTTAAAGACTCTTGCGCCTCGTCGGCAATTTCAGCAGAATCCTCTGCCGTTGTAGTCACATTTTTATGCTCATCCGTGTTTGTGTCGTCAATAGTGTTTATGCCACCGACAACAGAGTTTTTGCCACCGAATTTTTTGACGGCATACGCCTGCTCGATTTGAAAAAATGCCATCCTATCCTTGGTCGCACCGTACATTTCTACTCTACCGCCCAGCATAACGGCAGAATGCACCGATTGGGGCGGTGACACGGGCAAAACACCTTCCGCCCTGCCCTCCGTCACCTTTACGATATGTATTTCGCCGTCAAAGAACAGCGCAAGCTCGCGACTCGACGCTGACGCAAGATTGAAAGTTGCCAGCTTGTAAGCAATACCATCCGACACCTGCTCCAGCGTAAGCGTACCCTTGGAGGTTTTCCCCGTAAGAACAATGAGTTTTTTAACGAATTTCATAACTTCTCCGCAAAAATTTTGTCTTTACCATCATACAGCAAAATATATGTCGAATAGCGCAAAAGGTTGACGGTTTTTGTTTTTTTAATCATTTTATTCGTCTTATGATTCCCAAGGAAAGTCACCTCATACAATAAAAATTTCCAACGCAAAAAAAGACGGAGCGCGATTGCTTCGTCCTTTTTGTATCATTTTTTACACTACGTCCCAGCTTTTTTGCGACGGTAGCACTAATTTGCGCAAAGATCTTCCAGCTTTTTGCGGTCAATTTTGCCCACGCTGGACAGTGGCATTTTTATGAATTCAATTTCTTTTGGAACTGCATACACGATAAGCTCGGACTTTATTGCATCCACGATTTTTCGTCTTAATTCCGCCTCGTCCGCGCCCTCTACAGCTTCGACGAACAGCTTTACTACCTGCCCCTTTTCCGCGTCGGCAATAGCCGTTGCGCCCGCGTGCCTAACTCCTTGTATCTTCATGACCGCGCGCTCGATTTCGGACGGATAAATATTAATTCCGCTGACCTTAATTATGTTTTTTATGCGTTGCATAAAGTACAAAAAGCCGTCTTTTACCCTGCCGTAATCACCGGTAGCCAGCCATCTTTCGCCGTCAATCTCCACAAAATTCTCTCCGCCGTCCATATAGCCCATCATCATAATCGGACCGCTGACAAAAATTTCGCCTTCTTCTCCGTCCGGCAAAAGCTTTCCGTCCTTTGCAACGGCAATTTTCATACTCGGCACGGCAATACCAACCGAATCTTTTGCAAAATGCCTTTTGGTATTAACCGTACATACGGTAACGGTTTCGGTCAAGCCGTAGCCAGCGTACATCTTTCCGCCAGAGCCGTTTTTGCGCAAATTTTCTTCAAACTGCTCTATCAGTGACGGCGGAACGAAATCTCCGCCCACAAAGCACTCCTTTAGATAAGACAAATCGGAGTTGCGAAATTTCTCTTGCCTCAGCAGTTTTGTATACATCGTCGGAACACCCGTAAGTATGCCTACCTTTTCCCTTACGATTAAATTTGCGGCATCCTTTGCGTTAAAGCTCATTGCCATAACGTTGGTAATTCCGGCATACATACACATATGCAAATTCATACACAGTCCAAACCCGTGAAAAATGGGCAGTACCGAATACATTGCCTTGTAATCGTCCACATCGTCGGACAAAAAGAATCCAACGTTTGCGCACAGTCTATTGAACGCCGAGCAGTTGTGAACGATAATTTTGGCCTCGCCCGTCGTTCCACCACTAGGCAAATACACCGCCGGATCGTCGTCGGTAAAATCTGCTTTTTCCGCTTTTTTATAAAATTTCAGCCTTTCAAAAATTTCCGTCTTATAATACTTTCCCTTTTTGCACATTAGCGAGTAACCGAATTTTTTTAGCCCGCCCATGTAATGACCGCAGGCGCTTTTCAACACCATTACGCCCAAATCATCCACCTGATTTTTTGCAAAATACAAGTCGTAAATCACCGCAAGCTTGGACGACGTTTTGGCTATGCTCTTTTTGAGATTCTCGGGCGGAATAAACGGATGAACGAGATTAAGCACACATCCGATTTTATTAAACGCGTACACAGCCACCGCCGCAGATACCGAGTTTGGTATGCAAACCGTGACTACGTCCCCCTTTTTTACAAACCGCGTAAGGCTGTCCGCCACTCGGTCTATCTCTTTTAATACCCACGAAAATGAATAACGTTTTCCGTAAAAAACAAGTCCGTCCTTGTCGGGATATTTTTGCGCAGTATCCCAAGCCGCATCATACAACGATTTCATAATCACTTCCTCAAAACAACGATACGAAGAATCCTATAATAAACCACACCTAAACTATTACCACTTGATGCAAGACGTACACCCACAGCGCGTTTCTTCCCAAAAAACATATAGGCGCAAAACACTTTTTTTCATGACGCACAAGATAATTTTTTGCTCGCGTGTGATATATCAGCCAGCCGATAATACTGCCAAACAAAACAATCGCGCCGTACGGAAGCAACGGAAAATAGTCCGAAGAATAAAATTCCGCGCCCTCCACTTCCATCAGCACATAGAGCAGTGAGCCGAGCGGATTTTCGCCGCCTACTTTTACGTCGCAATAAAATCCGATATACTCTCCTCCAAAACTTATTCCGCCCCAAAGCACAAGGTAGAGTATAAATAAAATCAAGCCCGCTACGCCCGGGAGCAAGCGCCTTATCCACAAGGTAACTGCGTTTTTCTTTATTTTTTCTATCAGCGCGCCCACAAGGTCGATTAAGCCGTAGATTATCATAGAAACGGCGAGCATGTGTATCACGCCAAACCGTATAATGAGTCCCATATCCATTAGCGAATCTATCGTAGCAGTAACGTAGGTTATTGCCGTTGCAACCAAAAACGCCTTTATTCCGCGCTTTAGGTTGGAGCGTGAAAACGTGCAACTGATTCCGCACAGTACGAAAAACGCAGTAAAAACAAATATCCTGAATACCTGTCTGAAATTCCACGTCCAGTAGTCTAACGCCAAGTCCGGCAATCCGCCAAAAAATTTTACGTTAAACATCTCCCAGATACCCGGTAAAACGTCAGCAAACGAAAACATTGCATGGTCAAAAATCATGAGCAATACGCACAGCCCACGGACAAAATCCAATTCCCAATAACGCTTCTTTTCGCCTATCATTTGATAAAAATTTTATACTCTCCGTTTTTGATTTTAGTCGCCAAATCTTTTTCGTCTATAGGATTTTCAAAAAAATCCACGCCCGCGCAGCCTGCCTGAAAATTTATATGATAGTCGCTTCCGCAGGTAACAAGCAAATTGTGCTCGCTCGCAAACGCGCGCACCTTGTCCTCGTCACGCAAAAATTTGGCATGGCAGTTTATTTCCACTCCGTGCATAAATTTTGGATCGTGCGGAATGTGACCCTGCTGAATTCTGAACGGATGCGACTGCACCAGCACCGCCCCGCATTTGTTTGCTACCTCAAAAAGTCCCTTTTGATCATATTCGAACATATCAGCGTATCGCAAAAACTCGTCGGGCGTAATTCCGTAATACAAAAATTCTGCGTATTTGCATTTTGGCAAAGATATTGCTACTTCTATCCCAAAAAACACCTTCAAGCCCTTTTTTGCCCCGTAATCACGGGCACGGTAAAACTCGTCGAGGTAAGCCTTGGGGTAATCACTCGCCCAATACGCCCCACCGTATGGCACGGTGTACAAAAAGTTGTAGTGGTTGGTAAGCACCACTCCGCCGTAGCCTGCCTTTACATACTCATCAACCATTTCCTGGTATGGCGAGCGAGCGCAATTACTCATGCCTGCGGTATGAACGTGCAAATCAAACAGCATTACAAATCATCTCCTTGCTCGATATTTTTCTTAATTTCTTCATACTGCTCTTTTGTCGAAAGCGGAGAGGGAACGGGCAATATCTGCCTGCCGTTTACCACGAGATACTCGCCCTCGAATCCGAAGATAACGGTCACAGCGCCCTCGGATTGAAGCTTTTTTGCCACCAGCGCAACGGTAACGTAGTCCTCTGCCTTTATGCCAAAATATTCGCTGTCAACGAACGTGGTTTCGCCCACTTCTTCGCCTTCATAGTACACGATTTTTTTCATACGTCCCTCTTAATTTTTTACATATGCGCAAGCATTTGGTTATGACTCAAGGCTGCACTATTGCACATATTTACAGCCTTGAGTCTAAGCCAAAAGATTTTTTACATCTTTACAGAGAATTCCTTGTTGCAAATCTCACCCGCAAAGTCCTTTTCGTGGCTGACGAGTATCAGCGCACCCTTGTACTCCTTGAGAGCCTTTTTGAGGGCGTCCTTGGCTCTTACGTCGAGATGGTTGGTGGGCTCGTCCATTATGAGAAGGTTGGTGCTCTTTTGCATCAAAACGCACAGCTTTACTCTGACCTGCTCGCCACCCGAAAGCTTATCGAGATCGTTTAGCGCAAGTTCGTTTTTTATACCCACGCCGGCAAGCTTGGTGCGCGTTTCCTTGGTTCCGCATCTTGGATAGAATTTGTTGAAGTACGCCATAGCGTTCTTTTCGTCAAAGTCCAGCTCCTGCTCGAGATACCCCGTCTTTACCGCCGGATGATAAGCGAATTTTCCGCCCATCGACGGGATTTTGCCCATAATGGTCTTGATAAGCGTGGTTTTACCTATACCATTAGTACCCTTAATCCAAAGCTTGTCCTCGCTCGATATCGTAAAGCTGATAGGTGGAAGCAACGGCGAACCGTATCCTATAACGAGATTTTCCACCTTAATTATTTCCTTGGTTACTAGGTCCGTATACGGAAAATCAAATTCTGCATCGTAAATTACAGTCGGCTTGCGCATAACTTCTATGCGGTCAAGCATTTTCTTTCGCGCGTTGGCCATGCCTGCCGTAGCCGCACGAGCCTTGTTACGCGCAATATAGTCTTCCATTTTTTCGATTTGCTTTTGCTGACGGGCGTAATCTTCTTCATTCTGTTTGGCAAGTTGCTCACGAAGCACTAAAAACTGGCTGTAGTTTCCGCCGAATTTTTTAATCTGGCCGTTTTCGATGCTGATTATGTGCTTGCACACCCTGTCAAGAAAGTCGGTGTCGTGAGATATTACCAAAAAGGTCTTTTTGTAAGAATTGAGATACTCCACCAGCCAATCGATATGCTCTATGTCCAAAAAGTTGGTCGGCTCGTCGAGTAGCATCATGTCGGGACAAGAAAGAAGCAGTTTGCACAGCACAAGCTTGGCTCTCTGCCCGCCCGAAAGCTGGCCGATAGGCGTATCGTAACCAAAATTATTAATTCCCAATCCGCCCGCCGCCTTTTTTATGGTAGACTCTATCTCAAAAAAGTTGGCTTGGGTGAGTTTTTCCAAAATATTGTTGGCCTTGGTGATAATTTTGTCCAGCTCGTCCCCGTCAGCGTCGCCCATACTTGCATAAAGCTCCTCCATGCGCGCATTGAGGCGGAAAAGCTCGTCGAAAGAGGTTTTGAGATACTCCATAACGGTAAGAGAGCGGTCAATGTCGGCAAATTGGTCGAGATAACCCTTGCTGATTCCGCTAAGCCACTTGATTTCGCCGTCGTCCTGCACGATTTTGCCGGCAAGGATATTGATAAAAGTGGATTTACCTGCGCCATTAAGTCCCACTACGCCAACGTGCTCGCAGTTATTGACCGAAACTGAGGCTTTGTCAAACAAAACCTTTTCGTCGTAAATATGTGATAAGTTTTTAATTTCCAAAATACTCATAGGCTTTAATTATAGCACAAAGCTGACACTTTGGCAACTGTCAAAGCATTGAGCGCAAAAAACCGCAAAATTTTACGCTTTACGGTTGAAAATTTTCGATAGGTGTGGTATTATGTTTTTGAATTATCTTAAAGCAAAAAAACCGCCGTGCTGGAAAGAGGCGGAAAGGAGGAAAAATGGTTTGTTTTGCGTGCCCGAGGCGTTGCGGTGTCGACCGCGCAAAAACCGTGGGCGCTTGCGGTGAAAACGAAGAAATCCGAGTAGGATTCGTGGGCAAGCATCTGTGCGAAGAGCCTTGCATCAGCGGTAAAAACGGAAGCGGTGCTTTCTTTTTTTCGGGCTGTAATCTAAAATGCGTTTTTTGCCAAAATTACGAGATAAGCGGCAGGCACAAGGGACGCAGGGTTACCGAGGACGAGCTGATAGAGCAAGCAAAAGCACTCAAAGACGAGGGCGTGCACAACTTTAGCTTGGTCACAGCCACGCATTTTTTGCCGTATATCAAGGGCTTCATTAATCGTCTTTCTGCTCTGAACCTACCGATAGTTTACAATAGCAGCGGTTACGAAAGCGTGGATACGCTAAAAGAATTTTGCGACCATTTGTCCGTTTACTTGCCTGACTTTAAGTATTATAGCGACGAGATTGCGCAAAAGTATTCCTCCGCGCCCAATTACAGGCAAGTTGCCTCCAAGGCTATCGAATTTATGTGCAAATGCACAGGCGCGCCAAGGTTTGACGGAAATGGCATGATTCAGTCGGGCGTTATTATCCGCCATCTGGTACTTCCGGGACAAAAAAACGATTCGATTGCGGTAATGGACTTGATTGCGGACAGATTCCCAAACGCACTCGTTTCCATAATGCGCCAATACACCCCCGAATTTAACCGCGGAGGCAAGGAATTGAATCGCAAAATAACCTCTTACGAATACGATTGCGTAGTCGACCACGCAGTTAAGCGCGGAATAAAAGGCTTTATGCAAGAAGCCGGCTGCGAATCCTCGTCCTTTACCCCCAAATTTTTCGAGTAGTCAGTTTTTTCGATATACGCATACTATATTTTGCGACAAAAAAAACAGGTAGAATTATCTATCTGTTTTTGTTTTGCTTTTATTTTGTTTATTCGCCGATTTTTGCAAGCAGTTTACTTGCAGAACGTGCGCTCGATTGTTGCTCCGCCAAGACAACGGTTGCCGTCGTAGAATACAGCGAATTGTCCAGGCGTTACGGCTCGCTGAGGTTTATCGAAATGGACGGTAATATCGTCACCACTCCACTCCACGCTAACCGGCTCGGCTTTTTGACGATAGCGGAACTTTGCCGTGCAATTAAATTGTTGCGCTGGAGCGTGTCCTATCCAGTTGATTCCGCTACCATGCAGTCCGTCGCTGAGTAGCTCCTCGCCCTCTCCGCAAGAAACGACGAGCAGATTGCCTTGCAAACGCTTTTCCACGACGTACCATCTGTCGCCGTCGATTCCTTTCACTCCACCTATGCCCAGTCCCCTGCGCTGACCAAGCGTATAATACGCAAGTCCGATGTGCTCGCCCACCTTTCTGCCACTAAGGTCAACAATATCGCCTGCCTGCATAGGCAAGTAACTTTTCAAAAAGTTGCGGAAATTTCGCTCTCCGATAAAGCAAATTCCCGTGCTGTCCTTTTTCTTGGCGGTAACCATACCCATCTTTTGAGTAATCGCACGCACCTCGCCCTTTTGCATTTTGCCCAGCGGAAAAATCACGTCACGAAGCTGTTCGGTATGTACCTGGTTGAGAAAATACGTTTGGTCCTTGCCCTCATCGGCGGCGCAAAGAAGTCGGTGGTCGCCATCGTGCGAAATGTCGCAGTAATGCCCCGTCGCGATACAATCCGCACCCAGCTTTCGCGCATAGTCGGCAAACGGCCCGAATTTTATCTCGCGGTTGCATAGTACGTCCGGGTTGGGAGTGCGGTTATTTTTGTATTCGTCCAAAAAGTAGGAAAAAACTCTGTCACGGTATTGCTTGGAAAAATCTATGGAGTAATATGGGATTTCGAGCTTGGCGCAAACCGCCCTTACGTCATCCCAATCGTCAGCGGCAGTACACACTCCGTCGTCTTCCCAGTTGTTCATGAACAGTCCTACCACCTCGTAGCCCTGCTCTTTTAACAAATATGCGGCAACCGAAGAATCCACACCGCCACTCATTCCTACTACTACCCGTTTCTTTTCCATCTTTTCCTCTAAAAAACCAACTGCGTCTGCCGTGAAAATGTGTTTTTGTCACGAAAAACGCAGTACGTATATCAAAATTTATTACACCCGAATTTTTTACAACAATCCGCTGTCGGCATTGAGCGAAAGATCGGCAACATTCTCACCAGCCATAAGCGAATAATATGCGCGCAGGCCTATCATAGCCGCGTTGTCCGTGCACAGCGTTTTGTCGGGACAATACAGCGTTGCGCCCATTTTTTTACAAGTTTCTTCGAGGGATTTTCGCAAGCCCGAGTTTGCGGCAACTCCGCCCGCAAGCACCATTTTGTCGTAGCCAAGACGCTTAAATCCCTCCTCGGCAGCGAGAGTCAGTAGCATAACCGCACTCTTTTGAAAGGATGCGCATATATCGTTAATCGGCAATTCCTCGCCCTTTTGCTTGAGGTTGTGCACGTAATTTACTACCGCAGTTTTTAATCCCGAATAGCTCAGTTTCAAATCCTTGTCGGCGTGGCGCTCTTTTTTGAAAAAGTTAATGTTTGCTTCACCGAGCTCACCGCGTCTTTCTATTTCCGGACCGCCCGGATACGGAAGCCCCAATAGTCTTGCCACCTTGTCGAAAGCTTCTCCTGCCGCATCGTCGGTAGTTCCTCCCATAATACGGTAGTCGGTGTAGCCCTTTACGTTATAAAGCAAAGTGTGTCCACCGCTCGCCACCACAGCCATAAATGGAGGCTTGAGCTTAGGATGCGTGCCGTAAACTCCGCAAATATGCCCTTCGATGTGATTGACCTTAATCAGCGGAAGGTCTAGCGCGTATGCAAGAGCTTTTGCGGTAGAAACACCCACGAGAAGCGAGCCAAGCAGTCCTGCACCATATGTTACGGCAATAGCATCAATATCTTTTAGGGACAAATTTGCTTGTTTTAGCGCTTCGTCCACCACTCTCGTTGCAGCCAAGGTGTGCTCTCGCGAGGCAACCTCGGGCACTACACCACCAAATTTGCGGTGCATCTCAATTTGCGAATCTATCGCCGAGGCGATAACTTTATTTCCGCAAGTGATAGCGGCAGCCGTTTCGTCACAGCTGCTCTCTATCGCGAGTATGATAGCGTCTTTTTTGGTGGTAAGCGCTTTTGCCTTTTCTATTCCATTATACATTTGTCTATAAATAAATTATCGTAAATTTTGGTCAAAATTAAGACTTTCGCAAGTAGTCGAAAATAAATTCTTCTATATTACCGTCCATAATTTTGTTTACATCCGAATCCTCGTAGCCGGTGCGATGGTCTTTGACCAAGGTGTACGGCTGGAAAACGTAGGAGCGGATTTGACTGCCCCACTCAATCTTTTTGAGCTCGCCCTTAATGTTGCTTGCTCTCTCGCGGTTTTCGCGTTCGCGTCGCTCAACGAGCTTACTAATAAGCATTCTCATAGCCATTTCTCGGTTTTGGATCTGGCTACGCTCATTTTGGCACTGAACTACTATGCCCGTCGGAAGGTGAGTAATTCGCACCGCGCTGTCCGTTTTGTTGATATGCTGACCGCCCGCGCCACCGCTACGATAGGTGTCCACACGAATTTCGTCAGGCAAAACCTTTACCGAGGTGTCGTTTTCGATTTCGGGCATAACTTCTAGACTAGCAAACGAAGTTTGACGGCGTGCGTTAGCATCAAAAGGCGATATGCGCACGAGTCTGTGCACACCCATTTCGGCTTTTAGATAGCCGTATGCGTCCGTACCCTTTATCAAAAAGGTTACGCTCTTTATGCCCGCTTCGTCACCGCTGAGAAGGTCAAGCTCCTCTACGCCGTAGCCTTTTTTTTCGGAATACATGCGGTACATACGGTATAGCATCTGCGTCCAGTCCTGAGCCTCCGTTCCGCCCGCGCCCGCGTGCAAAGTCAAAATAGCGTTGTTGTGATCGTACTCGCCCTTTAGCAAGGTTTTGAGATTCAGCGCCTCAATGCGTTTTTGCAACTCGCCAAGCGAATTTTCCACTTCTTTGACGATGTTCTCGTCGTCCTCATCTTCGGCAAGCTCAATAAAATCAGCAGCGTCGGCAAGCGCGCTCTTTACTTCTTCGATTTCTTCAATTTCGTCCGAAAGATATTTGGACTCAACGTTAATTTCTTGCGCACGCTTGAGATCCTTGTACAGCTCGGGATCTTCCTGCAAAGCGACAAGCTCCGCCTTGCGCGCTTTCATTTTTTCTAGGTCAAAAGCCTCACAGCATCCCTCAAAGGTCGCAGTAAGGTTTTTTATCGTAGTCTTGATTTCATCAAGTAACAGCATGTTTACTTCCTTTTTTTGATTTTTGCAAAAGTATGGGCAAATTACCGTCAGCCCAACAAAAATCGATATTTTGTCACTAAATTACAGGAGCACGTACACCGCAACGATAAGTGCTGCCGCAATTATTACTCCCAAAAGGTTAACCACTCTAAAATACCAGTGCTCACCTCTCGTCTTGTGGCGAGTCATCATCATTGCAATAAATCCGCCGATTCCTCCGCCAAAAAGCGAAAACATAAGCAAAGTCGCCTCGGGAATTCTTCTATCCCCTCGCACAGCCTTGTACTTGTCGATTGCATAAAGTAGCGCGGTAACTATGCTCATCATAGCCACGAAAATTATAGCTACAAAATACGGATTATCCTTTATAAATTGCATAATACTCCTCCTTGTTCTTTGGTAGTTTAGGCAAATTATCTAGCTATCAGTTGTTTTTGTGGTCCTTTTCCCAGCAGCAATTTTTGTATTTCTTGCCCGAACCGCAAGGACACGGATCGTTTCTGCCCACTTCCTTGTTGGTTGCTGTCTTTGGCTGAGCCTTAACCGGCTTTCCGCCGCCGCTGCTTGCGATCATCTCCCCACCGTTAACTGACTCACGCTTAACCGGAGCGCGCTCTACATTGAGATGCATCAAAAGTCCCACGGTTTCTTCGTGAATATTGTTAATCATATTGTCGAACATCTCGAATCCCTCACGCTTGTATGCAACAACGGGATCCTGCTGTCCGTACGCCTTGAGTCCGATTTCTCTACGAAGCACGTCCATGGTGTCGATATGGTCCATCCACTTGGAGTCAACGATTTTGAGAAGAACGACTCTCTCCACCTCTTCCATATCCACGCCAAGCTCCGCTGCATCGCGCACCTTTTCGGCGTAATATTTCTTTACTGCGTCGCCAAGCTGTTCTTCGAGTTCGTCAATGGAATACGTATTAAGTCTTTCTTCGGTAAAGAATTCAGGCTCTTCAGGAAGAAGCTTGCGCTCAACTTCTTTGTTCATATCAACGTAATCCCACTCCGTCCAGTCAACCTTTGGATTAGTGTAGGTTTTAATAATATTTTCTACCGCGTCAGCCATCATTTGCTCAATTTGCTCGTGAACAGACTCGCCTCGGAGCACCTTGCCACGTTCCTCGTAAATGATTCCACGCTGGGTGTTCATGACGTTGTCGTACTCAAGGACCTGCTTACGGATGGAGTAGTTTCTACCCTCAAGACTCTTTTGCGCGTTTTCGATTTGCCTAGTTAGCATACCCATCTCAAACGGGGTATCCTCGTCAGCTTTAAACAACTCGGCAATACGCTTCATCTTGTCACCGCCGAAAAGCTTGAGCATATCGTCTTCCATGGAAAGATAGAATACGGACGAACCCATATCGCCCTGACGACCTGCACGGCCTCGGAGCTGGTTGTCGATTCGTCTGGACTCGTGACGCTCAGTACCGATAATTCTAAGTCCGCCCACGGCGATAACTTCTTCTTTTTCTGCGTCAACGGTAACCTTGTACTCGTCGTAGTACTTTCTAAAGGTTTCTCTTGCCGACAAAATATCCTGATCGTCAGTGTTAAAGTACGAAGTAGCGGCATTAACCAGCTTTTCGTCCATACCAATATCCTTCATACGCTTTATAGCAAGATATTCGGCGTTACCGCCCAGCATAATGTCGGTACCACGGCCCGCCATGTTTGTTGCGATGGTAATTGCGCCTTTTTTACCTGCCTGCGCTACGATTTCCGCCTCTTTTTCGTGATTCTTAGCGTTGAGCACGGTGTGAACAATCTTGTTCTTTCTCAAAAGATTGGACAAGTATTCGGATTTTTCGACGGTAGTAGTACCAACGAGAACCGGCTGTCCACGCTGATAACACTCGGTAATATCGTCAATAACCGCACGAAGCTTGCCGTTGACGGTGGTGTAAACGATATCATTTTCGTCCACTCTAGCGTTAGGCTTGTTTGTTGGAATAATGACTACGTCAAGCCCATAAATTCCTTGGAACTCGTCTTCTTCAGTCTTTGCAGTACCAGTCATACCACTGAGCTTGGTATAAAGACGGAAATAATTTTGGAAAGTAATCGTAGCAAGAGTACGGTTTTCGTTTTGGATACGAACGCCTTCCTTTGCTTCAATTGCCTGATGAAGTCCGTCGCTATAACGACGACCAATCATAAGACGACCGGTAAATTCGTCAACGATTATTACCTCTCCGTCGTTTACGATATAATCGGAGTCGCGCTTCATAATATAAAGTGCTTTTAGCGCGTTGTTAATATAGTGGTTGAGCTCGGAGTTTTCTACATCCGAAAGGTTGTCTACCGCAAAGAATCTTTCTGCCTTTTCGATACCGCTCTTAGTAAGGTTAATAGCTTTTTTCTTGAGGTCAACTTCGTAGTCACCGTTGCTTTCCTCGCCCGGCAAAGGTTTTCCTTCTTCGTCAACGTTGGTCGATGCCCTAAGGCCTCTAGCAAAACGATTGGCAGTAACGTACATTTCACTACTCTTTCCGCCACGACCGCTTATGATGAGCGGGGTACGCGCTTCGTCGATAAGAATACTGTCCACCTCGTCGATAATAGCATAATTAAGACCACGCTGAACCATATCCTTTTTGTAAAGAACCATGTTATCTCTAAGGTAATCAAATCCAAGTTCGTTGTTGGTAGCGTAAGTTATGTCGCAGTTGTACGCCGCACGCTTAGCCTCGCTGTCCATGCCCGAAATCGCTATACCTACCGTAAGACCAAGGAAGCGGTGAATTTTTCCCATCCACTCCGCGTCACGCTTTGCGAGGTAATCGTTTACCGTAACTACGTGCACGCCGTTGCCAGTAAGGGCGTTGAGATATGCAGGAAGCGTAGAAACCAAAGTTTTACCTTCACCTGTACGCATTTCCGCAATACGTCCCTGGTGCAAAACGATACCGCCCATGAGCTGAACGCGATAATGCTTCATGCCCAGCACTCGTCCGCTCGCCTCTCTGACCACCGCAAAAGCGTCAGGCAAAATATCGTCAAGCGTCTCAAAATTCTCATTCAATCTACGCTTGAACTGTGCAGTCATGCCCTTGAGTTCTTCGTCGCTCATAGCCTCGTACTTGTCCGCAAGGCTGTCTATTCTGTCCACTAACGCGGTAAGCTTTTTGATGTGCTTACGGTTGTCACTACCCTTAATAAAAGAAATTAAACCCATTTTATACTCCATTAGCTTCGCTTAAGAAAGCTGAAATTTATCTTGTTTTTTATTGGTGCAACCACCCAAATATAATAATTAGCCACAAAATTTAATGCGTAATAATTTGGACGCTACTCTATAATCTCGGTGGCAATTCGCTTCAAATTTTCCTGACTCGTGTGCGCTATAACCGTAAGCGAGCCTTTTTTCAAACAACGCGCGCTACCGAAGATTTTGCGCGACGCATCCACGCTCAAAACATCAAGGTTACGCACCGTAAGCAAAACGTCCTCTCCGCCGGCTGCCAGCGTCTTTGCTACGTCCAACATAAAGAACGCCCACTCTTCTTGCTCGCCGAGTCCAGAATCACACAGCGCACAGCGACAAAGCCCACGAAGATTCGCTTTTATAAAACCGATATTTTCCGGAAGCTCATCCAGCAAAACGGTAACGCATTTCGGTCGCGTTTTCGCAGCTTTACCGGCGATCAAGTCAATCTCTTCGTTGCTCAAATTTGATACGGCTATTCTTCCGCCCTTGGTCAAGTTTTTACCCAAAGCCTTGATGGTTTCCGATTTTTTTATCGGTACCAAATCGTCAAACTCTTCGCTCTTTTGGTTTGGCTTGGATCTGCCCGCCACTTCCAAAACGTCAAACGCGCCCATTATTTTGTCAATTTTACGCGCCTTTACTACGATATAGTCGCCCGAGCACAAGGAAAATTCGTTTATGAGTCCGTACGGAACGTAAACTGCTGAACCTTCGTCGAAATTTATCAGCTCTCCCTCGGCTTGCTTAAGCTTCAAAAAACCTCGCCTTTCTTCGCCATCAATTAGCGGTGAATTGCGGTAGTCCTCCATTAGCGTGCATTGCAAGTCGTCGGACAAGCCCTCTGACTTTTGATCCGCGACGTAAAACGAAACAAATTTTTTCAAAATCTCCTGTATCAAATCGTCTTTTGAAAAGGTCGTTGCTGACGGAACGAGTATTTTTTTTGCCTGCTCACGGAGTGCAAAAATATTTTCGCGCTCGAACTTACTTTTCAATTCCTCGCACTTGACACGCAGTTCATCGGAAAGAGAGTCATATTCAATTTTTTTGATTTGTCTTTTTTTCAATTCTATCACCTTTTCTGTCGCTACCACGAATTGACAACAAAATAGCGTTAATCGCTCAAAAGCTTGAGATTCTTGAGAATCTTCATCAAAATAGACACCAAGAAATACGAAAGCATTACCATTGCACCAATAAACAGCAAGTGTGTAAGATTGTTAGGGTTCTTGAGGTAGAACGAAGCAAGTCCGAGATTTTCCTTTAGCAGTACCGCAACCGGAATCATCAATCCCAAGCTGACCAGCACTACGAACACGCGGTAGAAATTGAACGGTTCGCAGTTTTTCGCCAGAACCATTACGCCCGTAAGCGCAAGTGCAAGAACTATCATAGCCGTGTAAGATTCGCTTGGCAAGAACTCTGCGCCGTACAACTTTGCTGTAATGCCCTTGTAAAAATATATACTCATTATGCTGATGACCAGCGCAATTCCACCCGGCAAAGTACGCGAGCATACGTTGCTAAGGAAATTACCTTTTATTCGGTTGGTGTTGGTCTGGAGCGCCAGCATAAACGACGGTATCGCAATAACAAACATTTCGAGTAGCAACAGGTTGTTGGTCTGGAGCGGATACGCCTCGCCGAGAAGTATGAAGATTATGGACAGCACTATGCTCATAAAGGTCTTCATAAGGAACAGCGACGCGGATTTGGTAATGTTGTTTACCACTCGTCTACCCTCTGTAACTACATCCGGCATAGCCGTAAAGTTGCTGTCAATAAGCACGAGGTGGCTGATTTTGGTTGCCGCCTCCGAGCCCGATGCCATCGCCACCGAGCAATCCGCCTCTTTGAGCGCGAGAATATCGTTTACACCGTCGCCCGTCATTGCTACGGTATGACGGCGAGCCTTCAGCGCGCGAATAATAAGACATTTTTGCTCCGGACTAACTCTGCCGAACACGGTGTATTTTTCTGCCGCCTCAATAACCTCTTGCGAGCTGAGTCCGTCCAAACTAATATACAATTCGGCGTTTTCCACGCCTACTCTCTTGGCTATTTCCGAAACTGTAACAGGGTTGTCACCGCTAATGATTTTTACTGCAACGTCGTTTTGTTTAAACCACTCTATCGTATGAATCGCAGCGTCTCTTATGTGGTCCTCGATAACCATAAGACAAATCGGCTTGCGACCATTTGGCACCTTTGTGTCAGAAATTTCGCCGGACGCATGCGCCAAAACGATGACACGGTAGCCTGCTGCGGCATATTCGTTTACCGCGCGCTCCAGCTTTACACCCATATCCTTTAGCACGAATTCCGGTGCGCCCAGAATATAAGTTCCCTCGTCCTCAAAGGTCACGGCAGAATATTTGCGTTGCGACGAGAACGGCATAATTTGGGTAGGCGTAAGCTTTTGGGAATAGCCGAACCTTCCAGCAAGCGCGAGCGCGGTTTGGTTGTTGTCCTCCGTCGCCGACAGCATACTGCCCACGATATCCGCAATCTCTTCTTCCGTCTTTTCTACGCCCTTTACCGGTATAACCTTTTTGACC